>JAHJRE010000085.1 GCA_018831055.1 Bacteroidota bacterium | reverse complement strand
CCGAGGAAAAAGATGTATTAACTGAATTTAGGATTTTCCCCTGCAATGGATAGTAGAGTCTGTAAAGTGTATCGTGAACCAATGTTCCCAACAACGCGGCATCCATGGATTCAGTCCCTTCAATACGGTCTTCAATCCGTAAGACGTACTGGTAGTAAAACCTTAACGGGCAGCGGATATAGGTTGACAAGGCGCTGGGTGAAATGCCTTTTTCCCCGAGGGAATGCAGTTGATCAATTATAATACCGGACTTTTCAATAGAAATTATTGTTTCCTGGTTTAATCCGTCAATAGGGAACTCGGTTACGGAATGCCGGATATGCGTATTGCTGTTTCCTTTTAATTCCAAAAGGATCTGTTCAAGAAACCGGCTTTTGCTTCCACCGCCAAGGAGGTCGGGTTCGGTGAGGTAGGTGATTGTTACATTTTGTGCGCGCTGCAGTAAACGGTAAAAATGGTAAGCAAAGATGCTCGTTTTTTCTTTGTTGCCAGGAAGTCCGAAGATTTGTCTGATATCCGAAGACACGAAAGTATTACCCGGTTTACTATCGGGATAAATACCTTCGTTCATGGAAAGGATGATAATATTGTCGAAATCAAGGGTACGTGTTTCGAGGAATCCCATAACCTGTAGTCCTTTCAGAGGTTCGCCAAAAAATGGTATAGCTGTTCTGTTGGCCATCTTCTGAAGGACTTTTCTGAATGTGTGAAGATTGCTATCATGCCCTGCAATATCCCAATATTCGTCGATGTGCGCTAACATGACCGTAAAATGAAATATGTATTCCAGGTCTATTGCTTTATTTGCACTTCGATCCCCGTTATTTAGGTCCGAATTGAGTGCATCCAATATCTGCGTACATAAGTTACGGATCGTAACAATCAGTTTTGTTATGGATTCAGGGATTTTGAACACTGCTTCCTGGAGAAATTCCTGAACAGCCGGGTCATTGCTTGCAATGGTAGATAAATGAAAACCTCTGAAGAAAAAATTGTTCGATTTTATAATTGCGGCTATCAAATCGGGAATGTTTGAGACTTTGCTTATGAGAGGGAAATAGGGATGTTGTAATACGTTTAGCAGATCATTCTTATAGAGGAGATTATTGCCATCAGGTTTTGAGACAGCATATTTTTCTGAATTATCAAGCATTTTCAGCCAATTATCGAAAAAAGTGAAGACAGGGGTAAATCGGAACGGATAGCCCATGGTTACGTTGAAAGAACCGGCGGATTCGGGGAGGGAGTTTAAAACCGGGAGGAGCAATTGTTCATCAGCGAGTATCAGAGCGCTTTTATTTAAGTCACGACCATCCCTGATCCATTCATCAATGATGCTGCCTGCCATTTTCGCCTGGGCAGTGTTTCCTGGAAGACCCAGAATATTAATTTGCCTGTCAAGATTTTTCAGGAGGCTTTCGTTCCATAACAATTCTTTGTTTTGAAAGTGCTGCAAATGTTTTCTGATGAAATATCCGGCCTCCTGCATTTCATTATTCAGGTACCATTCATCGGTATCCCATAGCATATCGGCCAAACCGTTTTTCTGCAGATATGCTGTTATAATCTCTTCGCTTTTGGAAAAGGCATTGAATCCTGCGAAAATGATTTTACTCCAGGGAAGATTTCGGGATATTGTATCTATGGTTTCTGCAATACGGCGGTAAGCCATGCCTTCATATGCCAGTCCTGAATTTCTTAACTGTTTGTTCAGGTTTTTATACAGATCGTCAAGGGAACGGTAAAAGCGCAGGTATTTTAACTGAAGGGGTGTAAGTTCGGTTTTTCCTGGATTCCAGAGATCTATAGCGCGTGCTTCCGAAAGATAGCCGAAAACCTCAGAGGCATCTGCCAGATAAAGATCGATGTCGTTGAAATCGGAGAGTACCAGTGGGGCCCAGTCCATAAAAGTCTCCAGATCATCCGGTTCATCCTGGGTTACTTCCTTGTAAACCCCGTAGAAAAAGAAGAGTTGTTGTACAGGATCAATAATGGTGTATCCGGAGAGAAACTGAACAAGATCGCTGATTGATAAATAGGAAGGCGTTAATGAAGTTTTTCCCAGCAATTCCCGGATATATTTTCTAAGATACAGGCTGCCTCTCTTATTGGGCAGGACAATACAAAGGCTCCCGATTTTTTCCGGGTAATTATCGATAATATATCGGGCAGTTTTTTCCAGGAAGTAATTCATGATATCAGGGTTGAAAAAGATGAGATTGATTACGGATAAAATCAGAAACGGGTATCAATGCTTCGGGATTTCCGGCATCAAGCCAGATTCCGTCAGAATGCTCAAATCCTTTGATCTGACAATGGGTTGAAAGCTTCAGGTAGGCATCGATTATGGAAAATGGACCGGTTTGTGTCATTTTTTTGAGCAATTCGGGTTCAATAATATGTATACCGCTGAATGCTAAATTGTTGTGTTGATTTGATTCTCTTGAAATAGTT
>JAHJRE010000084.1 GCA_018831055.1 Bacteroidota bacterium | reverse complement strand
TTTCCCCGAAACATCATTTCCTGCTTTATTCCCTGGTAACTTCCACCCACCGGCCTTCATTCCTGGAAAAAATGGAATGGTCATACATTGCTTCGCTAAGTGTATAAGGCAGGTAATACCGGCCGGGATAATTCGCGATCAGCATAATCGTAAATTTTTTTGACCCGGGGGGAAGATCGAAAAACGTGATCACACGATCGTCACGAACATCACGGTATTTATATTCACTCTCATTACCGCTGCCCTCCAGTCCGGCAAGCCTGTAATTCAAAACTTCCCAGCCGGAAGCCACAACCTGTGAGATGGCCATGTCGGTGTAGGTACCTCTCATGCCAGGATTGGATACTTTCACCTCTGCAAAAAATACCGTTCCCTGGACAAGCCTGGAAACATCCAGTACATTACCATCTTCTCCTTTATATACCACATTCATATTCAAATTTTGCTGCACTGCTGCGGTATATTCACCCAGGGGTATACCCTTTTCGGTTACCTGTGCATAAAGAGCCCCCTCTCCTTTGTTAATAAGGTTAAGCATCCCATAATTTTCTCCCTTTTTCTGAAAATCAACACTATACACTGCAGAAAGAGTTGACACCTCTTCTTTGGGTTGTCCATCAAAGCCATAATCAAACCGGATCCTGGATCCTGCCGGAAGAAAATCGTTTATAAATTTATCAGCGGCAGCGAGGCAAAATGCGCAGGTTTGGGTACTCATCCAGGATCCCGATGACAGAGCGTCGGAAATCTGTCTGAACAGCACTATTGCTTCCGTTTCATCATCTATCGCACACAAGACCATAAGGATAAGAGCCTTATCCCGTAAGCTGGAGCCAAAGCTTTCCGAAAATCCAACATATTCAGGAATATCCGTACTTATGTCTTTGATGAGTGAGGAGGCAGCCTCATCCTGACCAATAACAGCATAGGCCCCGGCCAGCGCCCAGGAAGCCTGCAAAGAGCGTTTTTCATAATTTCGCAGTCGATTCATTGCCCCATATTGAGGAGAACCGGCAAGAGCCAGGGTAAACAACCGGTAGGCCTGGATATAATCATCCTGGGAAATAATCCCATGCCTGTCGCGGCGCAGCGGAGTCCAGTCATCGGAGGCTGTTTTCTGATAATCAACCCACGAAGCCTTCATTCCTTCTGGCAAGGTAAAGCCTTTCTTCTCGGCTTCCATAATAAAGTGTCCTGTATAACTGGTCAGCCAGTCATCAGCATAGGTTTGTCCGGGCCAGAATACAAATCCTCCATTGCTAAGTTGTCTTGAAGCAATCTTACTAATACCGTCTTTTACATTTTTACCCATCTGAGCAGCCTTTTCTCCGGTGACCTCCAAAATTTCACCTACGAAGAGTTGAGGAAAGGCAGAAGATACCAATTGTTCAGTGCAGCCATAGGGATATGAAACGAGGTCATCCAGCCTTTGGCTGAGGCTCATGGGAGGAATCCCACTAACTTCCAGGACACAGGAATTGGTTCCGGGGACACCGGTCAGGGATGGTTTATACTCCCATTCCTCCCCGGCTTTAATTACTTTTGAAAATGTTTCGGTAACAGGTAATGCAGGATTTCTGACAGGAATGTTTATGGTATATTCAGCTGTTTCGTTACCGCTAAACGCGTTAATCCTAACCCAGGCATCACCGGTCATCTTTTTAACTTTCAGCCGGAAATCGATATTTTTCTCTCCTTGTTCCTGAAATATCAATGACTGGGAATCCTTATCCAGGATAAAATGCTCGCTGGCAGCAAGCTTCACACTCACCTGTTCAATTTTTTTATCCATACAAAAGACTGATACCGGCATAATCACCTCCTCATCTGGCCCCAGCACTCTGGGAAGCGTAGCGAGGACCATCAGAGGACTTTTAACCTGTACCGTTTTTTCGATAGCTCCAAATGCCCTTTCATTTCCGGCAACAACCATAAAACGCACAGCACCTGTGTACTCTGGCATTGTGATCTTATGTTCATCGCGCTTGCCCTTTAAGGTATATGGTCCAAGCACTTTAACAACAGGCTTGAAACGGTTTATTCTGGATTTTCCGCTTCTGGCAAGCTCCTCATCCCCGCCGATAGAAAAAATCTTTTCAAACCTGCCTCCATAGGCACCCAAAACATATTCAAACATATCCCAGGTTTTCACTCCCAATGCTTCTCTGGCATAAAACACATCCCAGGGATTGGGGGTCTTGAAACCGGTCAGGTCGAGTAAACCCTCATCAACCATGGCAATGGTGTAAGTCATGTTTCTGTTATTTTTTTCAGAAACGGTTATGGTAAACTCCTGTCCGGGTTTTAACTCTTCAGGTGTTCTAATTTGCGGTTCCAGGATGGTGTTGGCATCTTCAACCATGACAGGGATCACGCCATACATACGAATAGGATGATCGTTACCGGTTTGAGAATGAGGCTGAAGTAACGTCACATAAGCATACACATTGGGGGCCATTTCCGGAGTTACCCTAAAGCTGACATTTGTATTTTCTTCCCGGGTATCGATCCATTCAGCATGGATAACCCCTGAACCGTTTTCAAGGGTGAACAAAGCGCGTCCATTCCCATCCGAAGGGAAGGAGATACGAGCATTCTCACCTGTCTCGTATTTTTCCTTATCCGCTTGAACCAGGAGCACAGCTGCCGCATCTCCCATACCTTCCCTGGAGTTCCCATGCCATCCGGGCCAATCGAAATAAATGGTTTGCCCGCAGCTATGACCACTTATACGATCTTCAACCCGTACGAAATACCGTCCCCAATCGCTTTCACCAACATTAAAGGTAAAGGAGCCTTTACCATCATAGGTACTAATACTTCCTGAAAGATAGGGCACTAAAGAGCTGCTGCTAAAATAGGCTGCCAGGTCGTCGTCGGAGGCATTCCACCACCATCTCCAGTTTACTTTAAACAGGCTGATCTTCAAATCCCTCCTGTTAACGGGCTTACCCATATAATCAACCGAAGCAATTTGCAGATCATAATCTGTACCGGTATATAGCCACATGGATTCTTTTTCCCGGGGTATTTTCACTCCGACAAAGGAACCATACGGAGCATAAGGTATGCTGTTATAGTTTATGCTGAAGTTTCCCCCGGGTTCAAATGCTTTGGTCACGAAATTCGCGGTAAGCATCCCCGGAGCCGAAGAGTGTCCGGGCATTTCCATATTAAAAAAAGCCTTACCCTCTCCATTTGTTTGGCCTTCATAAACATTAACAGGATAAGGGTACCATTCTTTTGAAGGGTCATTGAAAACATAATCCGGGAATCTATCGAATCCCTTACCGGAAGCTGAAACTATCATTTCAACCGATGCTTTCAGGTTTTTTCCAGGGGAACCATGCAGCCATTTAACATCCATGCTTGCTCTGAATAATCCATCAGGGCTGTAAAGTATTGCTTTGTTAAAATTGAGATCAATCTTAAGCCGGTTTGGTTTAATGGTTTCCACCCTTAAACGTTTGGAAAACAAGGCACCTCCAACTTTAACATTGGCCCTCCAGCTTCCCGTAGGCGCATCGGGATCAAGAGGTATAGGAAATGCATAAAAACCACTCACCCCCTTGTTGAGAGTCTTGCTTTTCCATAGCTTACCCAGAGGATCCAGGAGCTCAAGGGTAACCGGGTGTTCATCTGGCAGATCCGAATTTTCTTTGTTCAGTATAAAATTCAGAAACAAAGTATCTCCCGGTCTCCATACACCCCTTTCCCCATATAAAAATCCCTTCAGTCCATCTTCTGTTTTTGAACCTCCAATGTCAAAGCTACTGAGAAGCAAAGAACTACCATCATCAACCCTGAGATATCCTTTCTGCTTCCCTTTGGAGGCAACAAGCAGATAAGGTTTCGATCCGCAGGATATGTTAGCGAATCCATTTGCGTCGGTAGCGGCTTTCGCAATTTCCTGGTTTTGATAATTGTACATTATCACATCTACCTTGCTGATGGGTCTGGTTGAAAGAATATCCGTAACGGCAACGGTAAACTCATTCAAATCGCCAGATTTAGCAATAATACCAAGGTTCGATGCCAGGATATTGCGAACCGGAAACCGGTCGCTGGTATAATAAGACACATCGCATGGATTGTCACGTTCATACCAGTTATAATTATCCGGATAATAATACCAGTAGTAATAGCCATCATCATCCCAATCCATACCCTCAGAATAATCATTATCACCGGAAGTCGCCTCATTGCAGGGATACATTGAATAAGACCTTTTAAACAAAAAGCGAATATTATACACTGCCCCGGGTTCCTGATTGATAAGGGAGGTAAGGTCAAGGGAAAATCGGTTCCACCGGTTATAATCGATGGGTTGGTCAGAAACGAGATCGAGTTTTTTCGTCATAACCGGCCGCCCTACCCTTTTCAGTTCCATATTCTCATCAAAGCGGTTGACCTGGAAAAACTGACCGATATTATCTTCAAATATTCGAATAATCTCCACATCAACAGCCTTTAAGTTAACTGCTTCAAAAGGCAGTATAAGCCCGCCTGTCTCAGACATAATAGCTCCTTTTCCCAGGAAACGGACTTCTGGTTTCAGAGGATCGAAATGCAATTCTGTTTCTTCCTGCAACATCAATGGTTTGGAATCGATATTGAGGATCCCTTTGCCCACGATTAATCTTTTGGAACCCGATTCACGGTTGAGAGGAAAAGCTCTGATTTCGTTTCTTTCCACCAGGTAACGAAGTTTTTCTCCTCCTGCCAGGTAAACCAATCCTGTAAGATCCTGTGTTTTCAGGAGAGGATCGGAGAATCGGATACTGATGTATTGCTCTGGCGACTGCACTACACTTACCCGTGTTACTGTAAATTCTCCGGCAGGGAAAACAGAAATCTCTTCCTTGCCTTTAAAATCGAGGTTTTCCTGACGACCATCCCATGAAATCACCAACAATTGCTCATCATTTTTACGGGGAATACTATCGATCCTGAAACCATGATTAAGGCCATCCGGGGAATGTGTCCAGCGCATTTTCAATTCGGTTCCGTTCAATTCCGCATTTACGATCTTTTCAACAACCTTGTCGTTCATAAAATCAGAGCTGAGCATATATCCGGATAGCCAGACTAATCCTGTTTTATCATAGGTATTGATCCCATCGCTGTAAAGAGACAATGCAGGCTCAATTGTCAGAAAGGAGAATCTGAATTTAATAAGTTTGTTGCTGACCCCGGCAATTTTGCCCAGCTCGAAAACGGCAGTATATTCCGTTCCCGGTCGAAAATCCTTATCCGGCCTGAACTCAATGGTTCTGTCATTCAGGAGTATAACCTGCCCTTTCACATCGGGATTAAAAGTGATAATATCTTTGGGAAGGGCATCTTGCGTAATCTGTAAAGGAAAAGCAAGCACTACCCTTACAGGCGACTTCCTGGAAACCACACCGGAAGTATATGCTGAGATATATTCTGAAAATTCCAGGTCTGACTCAGGAGATGACACACCGGTCCTCTCACAATAGGTCAGCAAGGCCAATAAAACCAGGCCGAAGAGAAAGTTTAAATATTTTTCCATAAATTAGCCGCTTTTCCATCAAACCTACTCCAAAAAAACAACAAATACAAGC
The DNA here is from genome assembly GCA_018831055.1 of Bacteroidota bacterium. Classification (NCBI taxonomy): domain Bacteria; kingdom Pseudomonadati; phylum Bacteroidota; species Bacteroidota bacterium. The sequence goes on along the minus strand of JAHJRE010000084.1, from coordinate 26,921 downwards.
CATTGTTAAAAATTGTTAAAACAAAACCGGGTGGCTTTACAAAGAGATAGTTTTTTATTTTTTTTGCACGTAAAATGAATTTTCTATGGATATCATCGTTGAAAATTTAACCAAGACCTACGGCACACAAAAGGCTGTAGATGACATCTCCTTCCGTGTAAGAACGGGTGAGGTGTTAGGGTTCCTGGGGCCGAACGGCGCCGGGAAAACCACTACCATGAAAGCAATCACTACTTTCCTGGTGCCTGAAAATGGCAAGATCAGTATTGGTAATTTCAGTACATCCGCGCAACCGGAAGAGGTAAAGAAACATATCGGGTATCTTCCTGAAAACAACCCTCTTTACACCGAAATGCCTGTGATCGAATATCTTGCTTACACAGCCGAATTATATGGCATACCTAAAGCAAAGGTAAAAGACCGTATCCGGGATATGATCCGTGTGTGCGGGCTGGAAGGAGAAAAACACAAGAATATCGGAGAATTATCCAAAGGTTATCAGCAACGTGTAGGGTTAGCACAGGCATTAATCCATGACCCGGAAGTGCTGATTCTGGATGAGCCCACATCAGGGCTGGACCCCAACCAGATCATTGAGATCCGCGAGCTGATCAAAAGGATTGGAAAGGAAAAAACCGTTATCCTGAGTTCCCATATCCTTGCAGAAGTGGAAGCTACCTGCGACCGGATCATGATAATAAATAAAGGGAAAATCGTTGCCGACGGTACACCGAAAGAACTCAGAAAACACGCCCAGGGCAAGGAGATTCTCCAAATCACCATTGAAGACGGGGAAAAGAATAAGATTTATGAAGCACTAAAAAACCTCGACAGTGTTGAGATGGTTGATTTCATCCGTGACCGTGAGAACTCCTATGAAGTTCAAAGCAAGATAGATGCCTCTTCCCGCAGGAACATATTCGACCTATGTGTTAAAAACCGCTGGGCTCTTACGGAAATGACAGTCTCAGAAACCAAGCTGGAAGATGTGTTCCGTGAATTAACCATGAATTAAAAGGAAAAAGATATACAACCATGAAAAATATCTGGATAATAGCAAAACGTGAACTGGGAATGTTTTTCAATTCCCTGATGGCCTACATCATGATCGTGGCCTTCCTGGGATTTAGCGGGCTATTTACCTGGTTCCTGGGATCCGATGTGTTCTTCATCAAGCAGGCCAGCATGGAATCATTCTTTAATATTGCATACTGGACCTTGTTTTTCTTTATTCCCGGACTAACCATGAGGATGTTTGCGGAGGAGAAGCGATCGGGTACTATAGAATTACTGCTGACAAGACCTGTCACCGACTGGCAGGTTGTGCTGGGAAAATTCCTAGCGACACTGATACTGATCCTCATTGCCCTGGCTTTGACCTTGCCTTATTACATTTCTATCGCCAGTATGGGGCCGGTTGATCATGGAGCAATCTGGACAGGTTATCTGGGTCTGATCCTGATGAGCGCCACCTACATTGCCATTGGACTTTTTACCTCCAGTATCTCCACGAACCAGATTATAGGTTACCTTCTGGCATTGTTCATCGGAATTTTCTTCCAGGTAATCTTTTCCTTTGCTGCCGGTTACCTTACCGGACTGCCGGGACAGATCTTTGATTATCTGAGTGTCTCCACCCATATGGATTCCATTTCGAGGGGAGTGATTGATTCCAGAGACCTGGTTTTCTTCCTGTCATTGATCTTCCTGGGAATGATACTCACGGAAGCTAACCTGGAAAAGAGCAGATTGTAAAACCATCAAGCAAGTGTTTAGCCATGAAGAAAAAACAAAATATTAATTCCAAGAGCCTGCTGATCCTGGTTGTAATCATCCTGATCAATTTTCTTTCGTATCAGTTCTTTTTCAGGATAGACCTGACCGAAGACGGTCAGTATTCTCTCAGCAAGGCAACCAAAGGCATTTTAAAGGATCTCGATGAGACCATCACTATCACCGCCTATTTCACCGGGGATCTGCCTCCCCAGTTTCTGAAGATCAAGAACGACTTCCGTGACCTACTTTCGGAGTATGCAAGTGCTTCAGGAGGCAATATTCTGTATGAATTTGTTGATCCCAACAAGAGCCAGGATATGGAAAACCAGGCCTTGCAAAACGGCATACGACCTGTCATCATTAATGCAAGGGAGAAAGACCAGGTGACCCAGAAAAAGGTTTACCTGGGAGCAGTTCTGCGGCTGGGAGAAGAAAAAGGAATTATCCCGCTTATCCAGCCGGAATCGTCAATGGAGTTTGATCTTTCTACAGCCATCAAAAAGCTTTCCGTGAAAGACAAACCCAAGATCGGGTATATCCAGGGACAAGGAAGTCCTTCGTTGAATGCTCTCCAGCAGGTTAATGAACAGTTGCAGATTCTTTACGATATAGTACCTGTAAATATTGCAGACAGCGGTGTATATCTGGCACCTTACAAGGCTCTTATGATAGTAGCTCCCAGGGATTCCTTCCCACAGAAAGCCCTGAACAACCTTGATAAATATCTTGCCGGTGGAGGTAATCTATTTATAGCTTTAAACCGTGTGGAAGGCGATATGAGCAATGCCACGGGAAAACCCATCAGTACCGGACTTGAAAGCTGGCTGGCAGACAAAGGCATTGTTGTTGAAGACAATTTCATTGTGGATGCCAGTTGTGGAAACGTTAGCGTAAGGCAGCAGCAAATGGGCTTCACCATGACAACAGCCATGCCATTTCCGTATCTTCCGGTTGTGGTAAACTTTGAAAACCATCCCATAACCAAAGGACTGGAATCTGTATTACTGCCTTTTGCAAGCCCTGTCAGCTATAGTGGTGACACCACAGTACAATTCACACCTATTGCATGGTCGAGCAAACAATCCGGCACCCAGGCAACTCCTGTATATTTCGATATCAACAAACGCTGGAACGAAAGCGATTTCACAAGGCCAGGTACGCCTGTTGCAGGTATCGTCAGTGGAAATATTTCAGGAAATACACCCTCGAAAATCGTTATTATCGGAGACGGTGATTTCCCGGTCAATGGTGAAGGGCAACGTGCACAGCAGGTTCAACCGGATAATGTAAGCCTGATGGTTAATTCCGTTGAGTGGCTGACCGATGAGACAGGGCTTATCGGTCTTAGGACCAAGGAAGTGACATCCAGACCACTGGATCAGGTTAGTGATGCAAAAAAAGTACTTATGCGGTGGATGAACTTCCTGGTTCCCATATTAGTGATTGTTATATACGGAATACTGAGATATCAGAGGAGGAGGATTATCCGCTCAAAAAGAATGGAGGAAGGTTATGTTTAGGAAATTAAATACTACAATTTTAATGATTGCGGTCATAATACTGGCCGCAATAGTTGCCCTGGTAACACTTAACCGTAAGGGTGACAGAACCTTCCGGTCACAGGTTCTGGATTTCGAGCCTGATCAGGTTACTCTGATTGAGATCACCGAACCGGGTCAGACTGACCCACTTAAACTGATAAAGACAGATAGCTCATCCTGGACAGTAAAGACGAATGATAAAGAATACATAGGAGATGCGGATGCAATCAATAATGTTCTGCATATGCTTGATAAAATGAAAACAGAAAGTGTTCCTGCCCGAAGCGAAGATAAATGGGAGGAATACCAGGTTGATGAAGCAAACGGGATACGGGTAAGTCTTTATATCGATGACAAAATAATAGATGAGGTACTGATCGGCAAATTCTCTTACAAGGTAGACGATCAACAGAATGCGATGGTAGGAGCACGTCAGAACACCAAAATGACCTCTTATGTCAGGCCGGTTGGAGAGAAAAATATATATGCGCTTGACGGCTTACTTCGAATGAATTTTACCAACGGATCATCGCTTTATAGAAATAAAAACCTTGTAGGCAAAGATTTCGAAGCACTGGAGAAACTTACTTTTGAAAGACCCGGAGCCAGGGACGAATTATCACTGCAAGACAAGAAATGGACTTTGAATGGACAACCGGCCGATTCCGCAGCAACAGTAAAATATCTTCGTTCCATTGCTAAAATGAGAAACTCAGGATTTATTGATACAGTGAGTATTAGCGGAATAGAGCCCATTTACCGTCTTACCCTGGAAGGCGGCTCCTTCCAGCCGGTTTTGATCAGTGCTTATCCCGCCGCCGACACCCTGGGAGTTTATTATATTACTTCCAGTGAAAATCCTGGAAGCATCTGGGACGGAAGCAAAGGAAAACTGTTTGAAAAAATCTTTGAATTCGGAGATCTCAGATAACGGTTCTCCGTTCTCCGATCTTCGATCTTCGATCTCCGATCTCCGATAAAAAAAGAGCTGTTATCCTAACAGCTCTTTTTTTTGGGGTGCAAGATGGGACTTGAACCCACGACCCTCGGAACCACAATCCGATGCTCTAACCAGCTGAGCTACATGCACCGTATTAAAAGGGATGCAAATATACAAAATTTTTGTACCTCCATAATACTGAAAAAGAAATTTTCCATTTACCCATCAAAACCTCTTTGTCTCATTGCCTCAAAAACGATGATAGCTGTGGATGTCGATACATTAAGCGAGTCGATGGCGCCACGCATGGGGATAATGATACCCTGATCGCAGTTTTTAAGCCAGAACTCAGAAAGGCCATCCGCCTCAGTCCCCATGACAATAGCTGAGGCTCCCCGGAAATCAGCCTCATGATATTTCAATCGGGCAGTCAGGTATGCCGCATAAATTATGATACCTCTTTCCCGGAGAAAAGTTAAGGCAGATGCCGAAGATGTCACAGCAATCTGTTGTGAGAACAGACAACCTATGCTTGAACGAACGACATTAGGATTATACAGGTCGGTTCTCGGATTACAGAGAATCACCGCATCAACCCCGGCAGCATCCGCAGTCCGCAGGATTGCCCCAAGATTACCCGGTTTCTCCACAGCTTCAAGAACGACTACCAACGGAGTTGAGGGTAAGTCAAGATCCTTTAAACTGTGATTCCTCGCATGCGCTACACCAAGCACCCCATCACTGTTTTCCCGGTAAGCCAGCTTACTGAATACATGAGCAGATATTTCTATCAAAGGAACACCGATAGCGGAAAACCGTTCCGATACATCGTTAAACTCGCTTGCTTCTCCGATCTCACGACAAACCCACAAAGATTCAAAATCATAACCATGATCAAAGGCCAGCATGATCTCCTTCCGGCCTTCAATGACAAACAAACCTGACTCCTTCCTGTCCCTGGGCTTGGACAACTTCTGCAATTCCCTTACCCTGGGGTTATTCATACTGGTTATGATCACTGACATCGCTTCAGAATTTGAGAATTCCGTTGAATTGCTTCATCGGAAAATAAACCGTAGCTAAATTACTGAATTATCAATAGGGATTTTCAATTATATCCCCCGAAATGATAAGGATATTAAGGATTCAAATCCATCAAACAGACTACAAATATCAAACGCTGTTCTCAAAAGAAATATCTTACATTTATCAAAATTTTGAAATGTTCCTCAGGAAAAGAAAATACGAAGGTAGCGGATCGCTTTCGAGGATAGCATGGAAGCGTTTCAGAAAGAACCGTTTAAGTTATGCGGCATTATGGTTTATTTTTTGCACGATGATCCTGGGAGCATTGGGTTATCAGATCACACCTGACCGTTCACCCTTTGCCAATGACCAGCATATTGAGCTGGCAGCGAAAAAACCCGGATTCAGTTGTCAAATGCTGTTAATTACTAAAAATGAACCATCTGTAAAGACATCCTGGTTCCATACAATGGTATTTGGAGAGAAATATCCCTATTTTTCGATTCCTTTCAACAATTACCAAATTGACAGCCTGATATTAACCATCGATGAATACAGTGATCCGCCGGAAACAGATCCCATTCAGTACAGTTTTGAACTTGCCGATATTGCTTTTCCTCTGGAACCGGGAAAAACGGTGCTTTTGTCGAACGACACGGTTTACATACCGGTTCAGGGAGGGAAAACAGAGATTCTCACCCTGAACGATTTACAGGAAAAGGTAATTAACAATCACATTATCAAAAAGCAGTATTTACTGGGAAGTGACCGTTTCGGACGAGATATGCTCAGTATGTTGCTTATCGGGATACGCGTAAGCTTATCGGTTGGTTTCATCTCCGTACTGATCTCCCTGGTGATAGGAATAACATTGGGTGCGCTTGCCGGTTTTTTCCGGGGTTGGGTTGATCACCTGGTAGTATGGTTTATCAATGTGATCTGGTCTATCCCTACGCTTTTGATGGTTATTGCAATAACATTTGCATTAGGTAAAGGATTCTGGCAGGTGTTTGTAGCGGTAGGGCTAACCATGTGGGTTGAAGTGGCAAGAGTAGTCCGCGGGCAAATACTCAGTTTTCGCGAAAAAGAGTTTGTGGAGGCCGGCAAGGCGCTGGGATTCTCTAATTTCAGGATTATATTCCGGCATATCCTGCCCAACATCATGGGGCCCGTGGTGGTCATATCCTCCGCCAATTTCGCATCCGCCATATTAATAGAAGCCGGTTTGAGTTTTCTGGGAATAGGTGTCCAGCCTCCCATGCCATCGTGGGGAACCATGATCAGGGAAAATTACCCGTATATCATCCTGGATGCAGCCCACCTTGCCATATTCCCCGGACTTGCCATCATGTTCATGGTGCTTGCATTCATGATAATGGGAAACGGTTTAAGAAATGCACTGGATATTAAAATATCACATTAAACTTCATCATGAAGCAGACAGAGGAAATTCAACAATAAAAGAGGATCCCTTGCCTTCTGAACTTTCGCACCAAACCTTACCAGCCATAGCAGTTACATACTTTTTAACTATGGCCAGGCCCAGTCCCGGGTCAGGTTCATCCTGTGAAAGCATGGATTTCTTTTGCTGATACAAATCAAAAACAGCCTCCGTCATATGAGATGGGATGCCCACACCTTCATCTTTTATAACCAACCTTGCTGCTTTCCCCTTCTTAAGCACCAGCACATGGATCTTTTTTCCCGAAGGAGTGAACCGGATAGCATTACTGATCAAATTGTCGACAACCTGCAGAATATAGACTTCATTAAGGTCAGCAAATATGTCGTCCATTTCTTCAACCAGTTCAAGACCAAGTTGTTCCATCGCCAACCTGTGATTTCCCAGGATGTCGGAGACAATGGATCTCAGATTTATCTTTGTGATCTTAAGTTGCAATACCCTTGATTCAATGATATTTACATCAAGTATCTCATTGATCATTTTGTTCATACGAAACAGGGAGCGACGGATCAGGTCCAGATATTCGCGTTGCTCTCCATTGCAATTTTCCTCGTCGGCATAAAGCAGATCAACTATGGTCAGACAACTGGTCAGTGGATTTTTAAGGCCATGAACTACAACACCTATAAGGTTATTCTTTTCTTCGTTAATATTGAGCAACTCAAAATTCTGTTCTTCGAATTTTTGCTTCTGGATCCTGAGGTTTTCACTTTGCTCTTCAATCTCTGCTTTTTGCTTTTGTATCTTAATATAACTCCTTGCAAGTTTTTCCTCCAGTTCGTTCATATATCTGATTCGCTGGATCAATACCCGGAGTATTCCACGCGTTATATCCTTATTTCTGGCAACGAGTTTATCAAAGTCATTCCTGTTGAGTTTATACAGGATAGACTGTTTTTCGGCGGTAACGGAAGCAGATCGGACCTCATCATCAATCAGGGAGTATTCGCCAAACACATTATATTCGGAAAGCCTTGACAAAACGTGGTTTCCATCATGTATCCTAACCTGGCCTTCACCAATAATATACATTGCATCTCCCGGATCACCTTTTTTTATAATATTCTGCTGCCGTTTTACATTAACTTCTTCCAGTACACCGGCAATTTCCTCCAGGAAATGGGATTCCATTTCTTTGAAAATGTCAACTTTTTTGAGAATTTCGATGATTTCGGCCATTTTTATAAAAGTTCGCTTACAGGAAAAGGAAATTCAAAGTTAAAGTTTTCCGGGAAACGGAATGAAATTGTTTTGAATTAAACTACAGCAAAACTCCCTCACAGGAAAGGTCATGCTCCTGCAGGAAATGGCAGGCAAATGCTATAATTTCCGGAAAAAACTGACGGAAATCATTTCCAATATCTTCATAATGAACCTTCAGGTCCTCCACGGCATGATCCATACCCGAGATATGGCCGGTACGCCTGTCCATGCCGGCAAAAACCCTTTCCATTCCCCTGAAATTAGCATAGTTTGAAAGCCAGTCCTGAGAAACCATAAATGGCAGAATTCGCTTCGAACGGCTTGGGAGCATCCTGAAATTATTGATAAGCAACTGATAAACATAAGCAGAATAGGTTTTCAACGGTTTGTTTGAATACCTCTCCCAGTCTTTGGCCAGAAAATGATCGTAAAAAATATCAATGATAATGCCTGAGAACTTTCCATAATTTTCCTGTATTCTGTGCCGGCTTTCCAGGAAAACAGGATGGCTGTCGGTGAAGCTGTCGATCATCCTGTGCAGGCGAATCCCCCTGATCACGAGAGGGGGGAAATTATCGATATGGTTTCCTTTAACGGCATCGGCAAAAAAATTACCCAGAAGCACTTCCGGGTTATTGGCGGAGAGGTAAGAATGGGCAAGAAAATTCAAGGTTTTGAAATTTTCGGCTAAGTTAATTAAATTAATTATAAATAAGCAGGATTAGGCGACAAGTCACAGCAGCAGGAGATATTTTTTTGTTAGATTTGTCGGCAACGCACAACCCATACACAGAATACAAAAGGTATGCAGAAAATACTCTTGCTAGGTGATGAAGCTATTGCCCAGGGGGCAATAGATGCTGGGCTTTCCGGGATCTACGCATATCCGGGCACTCCCAGTACAGAAATAACGGAATATGTTCAGGCTTCGGCTGAAGCACGTGAAAAGGGCATAATAGCCCGGTGGACAGCCAACGAAAAGACGGCAATGGAAGTAGCGCTGGGCATGAGTTATGCCGGTAAGCGTGCAATGGTTTGCATGAAGCATGTAGGTTTGAATGTAGCTGCAGATGCTTTTATCAATTCAGCAATCACCGGTGTCAATGGTGGTTTGCTGGTCGTTTCTGCCGATGATCCCTCCATGCATTCCTCGCAAAACGAGCAGGATTCGAGGTTTTACGGGAAATTTGCCCTTATACCAATCCTGGAACCATCCAACCAGCAGGAAGCATACGACATGGTCTCCTATGGCTTTGATCTTTCGGAAAAACTTGATACTCCTGTTCTATTAAGGATCACAACCCGCCTGGCACATAGCCGGGCTGGTGTAACCCGGATCCCCAATAAGGAGCAAAACCCGATGCAAATACCTTCCGATCCGACTCAATTCATTCTCCTTCCTTCAATTGCAAGGAAAAGATATAAATTATTGCTAAACCGACAGGACGAATTCAGGTATGCTTCGGAAAACTCAGGATTCAACAAATACATCGATCATCCTGACAAGAAACTGGGTATAATCACCACCGGAATCGCTTTTAATTATCTCAGGGAAAACTATCCGGGAGGCAAGGTTCCTCATCCTGTATTAAAAATCGGTCAGTATCCTCTTCCCGAAAAAATGATTCGAAAGATTTATGATGAATGTGAAGAATTGTTGATCATAGAGGAGGGATACCCTTTCGTTGAAGAAATGCTGAAAGGATATCTGGGATATGGCAAAGCCATACATGGCAGGCTGAACGGACGTCTGCCCCGTGATGGAGAATTAAACCCCAACATTGTGGGTAAAGCCTTGGGAATGAATGTGGAGGTAGAAGAATTTATTAATGTTATCATAAAAGGCCGTCCCCCCAAGCTTTGTAAAGGATGTGCCCACCATGATGCTTTCACTGCCTTGAATGAAGCGTTGGAAAAATATACAAAAGGACGCGTATTCTCCGATATCGGCTGTTACACATTGAGTGCCCTTAAACCCCTTGAATCTATTAATTCATGTGTTGATATGGGAGCTTCTATCACCATGGCCGTTGGCGCTGCTGACGCCGGCTTGGTACCGGCTATTGCTGCCATCGGAGATTCTACTTTTACTCATTCAGGAATGACCGGGCTATTGGACGCAGTAAACCATAACTCCCCTATCGTTGTGATGATCCTGGATAATTCAACAACCGGAATGACCGGAGGACAAACCTCCGCCGCCTTTGGTAAGATCGAAGATATTTGTAAAGGGATTGGAGTTAAAGAAGAACATATAAAGGTGATCAAACCTCTTCCCAAATACCATGAAGAAAACGTCAAAGTCATCATGAAGGAACTAGAGTATCCGGGAGTATCGGTTATCATCCCCCGCAGGGAATGTATACAAACACTGAACAAAAGAATGCGGGCAAAGCATAAAGAAAAACAGGAACAACAAGCATAAACCCATTAGTGGCGAATGAAAAAGGATATCATTTTAGCAGGTGTAGGCGGCCAGGGAATTTTAACCATGGCTGCAGCTATAGGACTGGCAGCGATAGACTCAGGTTTGCATCTTAAACAGGCGGAGGTGCATGGAATGAGCCAACGTGGCGGAGCAGTGCAATCACATCTCCGGCTTTCTACGGATGAGATTTTTTCAGACCTTATCCCTCAGGGTAAGGCAGACATGATCATCTCCATAGAACCCATGGAATCATTGCGCTACACACAAATGCTATACCATGACGGATGGCTTATTGCCAATGCTAATCCACATATAAACATCCCGGACTATCCCGAAATGGAACAAATCCTCAATGAAATAAAAAAAGTAAAGAACCATGTGATCATTGATGCCGATGCCATTGCAAAGGAAATAGAAGCACCTCGTGCCACAAATATCATAGTCCTGGGAGCTGCAGCACCTTTCATGGATATGGATATCAGCCACCTGGAAAAGGGGTTGGAGATACTGTTTGGCAAAAAAGGAACTGCTGTGCTGGAATCGAACATCAAAGCACTAAGAGCAGGTCGGGATTACGCCGAAAAAAGCCTTATCAGATAAGGGGATATTTTTTAAATATCTCGTTGGAGTGCATCAATATATCAACGTATTGAGCACGCTTGTATGTAAATGGATCTTTTAGTTCCTTTTTGGAGAGTTTGCCCCGGAAATCATCCAGTTTTTGGTAATTCTTTTTTTCCATCCATGCCTGAACCTCATCCAACATTACCTTTATCTGGTCAATTCCGTTTTTATAGAGGGTGCTTACAACCTGAACGGTATCGGCACCTGCAAGTATCATGCTGATCACATCTTCACCTGTATAAATTCCACTGTTGGCGCAAATCTTGGCATTGGTCTGACCAAAAAGTAAGCCGGCAAAGCGCAGACAAAGCCTGTTATCATTCTGATTACTGAGATTATAAGGAAAATAATGCTCTTCCAGGTCGATATCAATCTCAGGTTGGAACAAGCGGTTGAATAACACAAATGCATCCACGCCTGATTTATCCATTTCAGCTATTGTGTAAAGGATATTTGTATAGAAAGGACTCAACTTAACAGCAATAGGAAGCTTTACGCTTTCTTTTACCTTTTGCAGAATATCCAGTTGTTCTGTAAGAATTGACCTGCCATCGATATGAAACTCTTTTGGAACGGCATAAAAATTCACTTCCAGTCCATCAACACCGGTTTGCTCGATCTTTTGTGCATATTCCACCCAGGTTTCTTCATACACTGCATTCAGACTTGCGATCAGGGGTATCCCTATGCTTTCTTTGGCTTTCCTTAATTTAAGCAGAAAGGCATCAGGACCGGCATCTCCCATATCCGGGAACATGGATGAAGACATTTCGGCGTGCCGGCTTGCATAGTCTTCCTCGGCACCATAGTTCTCAAGATTCTCCAGATGAATCTGTTCCTCAAAAAGTGATTTATATACGATGGCAGCTGCACCTGCGTCTTCAAGTTTCCTGAGTGCATCCAAATCAGTTACGAGGTTACTTGCCCCTACAATAATGGGATTCTTAAGCCTGATTCCCATATAGTTAACGCTTAAATCCATATAAATTCAGTTTAATTATTCTCAATATCTTTTATTCCCGTGTAAAGGTAGACAAATATAGTAAATTACGTTTTCACGGGAACAATCTAAAATCAGTATAAATAATAAACGGGTAGGTAAAATTGATTTTGAGGTAAATATTATTTAGTAATTTCGTGCCCGTATTACGCTTTGTATAAAGTCCTAAATTTCAATACTTATGGCAAATAAGAAAAAATTCATCACATGCGATGGAAATTACGCTGCGTCTCATGTTGCGTATATGTTCAGCGAGGTAGCATGTATCTATCCGATCACTCCTTCTTCCACAATGGCCGAATACATTGATGAGTGGGCCGCTCACGGAAGAAAAAACATATTCAATGAAACCGTTAAGGTGGAAGAACTGCAATCGGAAGGAGGAGCATCAGGTGCGTTACATGGAGCCTTGCAGGCTGGAACCCTTAGTTCAACCTTTACTGCCTCCCAGGGCTTGCTTCTCATGATACCCAACATGTACAAAATTGCCGGAGAATTATTACCGGCGGTTTTCCATGTCAGTGCACGTTCCGTTGCTGCTCATGCTCTTTCCATTTTTGGAGATCACAGTGATGTGATGGCTACACGACAGACCGGATTCGCCATGCTGGCATCCGGGGGTATCCAGGAAATTATGGATATCGGAGGTGTTGCCCACCTGGCTGCCATTAAAAGCCGGATCCCTTTCCTGCATTTTTTCGATGGATTCCGCAGCTCTCATGAGATACAGAAAATTGAAGTCCTTAATAACGACGATGTCCGCGACCTTGTCGATTTCAATGCTATCCAGGAATTCCGTGACAGGGCACTCAATCCTGAACATCCTGTAACACGCGGAACAGCACAGAATCCTGATATTTTCTTCCAGGCCAAGGAAGCTGCAAGCCGTTTCTACGATCCAATCCCCGATATCGTGGAAGAGTATATGCAGGAAATCTCCAGGAAAACCGGCAGGGAATATCATCCTTTCAACTACTATGGAGCACCTGATGCAGAGCACATCGTTATTGCCATGGGTTCTGTGACCGACACCATCAAGGAAGTCATCGACTACCTGATGAGCAAAGGAGAAAAAGTAGGCCTCATTGCAGTGCATCTCTACAGGCCATTCTCAGCAAAGTATTTTATGAAAGTGATGCCGAAAACCGTTAAACGCATCACCGTGCTTGATCGCACCAAGGAACTGGGTGCCAATGGTGAACCTCTGTATCTTGATGTAAGGGACCTCTTTTACGAACAGGACAATGCCCCCATGATCGTTGGAGGGCGTTATGGACTGAGTTCAAAAGATACCACACCTTCTATGATCATCTCCGTTTTCGAGAACATGAAACGCAACGAACCCAAAAACAGGTTCACGGTTGGTATTGTAGATGACGTCAAATTTACCTCACTCCCACTGCTTCCTGAAATCAATACTTCTCCCAAAGGAACCTATTCGGCAAAATTCTATGGACTGGGGTCTGACGGTACCGTGGGAGCCAACAAAAACTCCATTAAGATCATTGGCGATACTACCGATAAATATGTACAGGCATACTTCGCGTATGACTCAAAGAAATCAGGAGGTATCACCACTTCGCATCTGCGTTTCGGTGATAAACCCATACATTCAACCTACCTTGTCAACACACCCGATTTTGTAGCATGCCATGTGCCTTCCTATCTTGGAAAGTACAACATGCTGAAGGGACTTAAAAAAGGAGGAACTTTTCTATTGAACAGCATCTGGGACGAGGAAGAGACCCTGAACAAACTTCCTAACTCCATGAAACGCTACCTTGGCGAGAATGAGATAGATTTTTATATCATCAACGCTACCAAGATCGCTGCAGAGATTGGATTAGGCAGTCGTACCAATACCATCATGCAGGCATCCTTCTTTAAAATCTCCAATGTTATTCCTTATGAATCCGCGATTGATGAAATGAAGAAAGCCATTGTCAAATCCTTTGGAAATAAGGGTGAAGACATTGTGAACATGAACAAAATGGCTGTCGACAAAGGCGGGGAAGTTACAAAAGTAGAAATACCCGCTTCCTGGAAAAACATTGACCCCACGGATGAGAAAGATGAAAGGGAAGCGCCTGAATTCGTTCTCAACGTAGCGGATCCCATCAATCATCTGAAAGGTGACGACCTGCCGGTAAGTGCTTTTGTCGGAAGAGAAGACGGCACATTCCCGCAGGGAACCACCGCTTATGAAAAACGAGGCATCGCCGTAGAGGTTCCTGAATGGATTCCTGAGAACTGTATCCAGTGTAACCAATGTGCTTTTGTTTGCCCTCATGCCGCTATACGTCCGTTCCTGCTTAATGATGAAGAGCTGAAAAATGCACCGGAAGGGACTGTTGCCATAAAAGCCATTGGAAAAGAATTGGCAGGATTACACTTCCGTATGCAGGTTAGTGCACTCGACTGTACAGGATGCGGAAACTGTGTGGATATCTGTCCTTCGAAAACCAACGCTCTTGAAATGAAACCACTGGAAACACAGTTGGTTGAAATTGACCGTTGGACCTACATGGACGAAAAGGTAGGTTACAAAGAAAATCTGCTTCCAAAAGATAAAACCGTCAAGAACAGCCAGTTTGCCCAACCCCTGTTTGAATTCTCAGGCGCTTGTGCAGGCTGCGGAGAAACTCCTTACATAAAAGTTATCACGCAACTTTTCGGCGAAAGAATGATGATCTCCAATGCAACAGGCTGCTCCTCCATTTATGGTGGTTCCGCACCTTCCACACCATATTGCTTGCATAAAGAAACCGGACATGGACCATCCTGGGCCAATTCCCTATTCGAAGACAATGCGGAATACGGTTTTGGTATGGCAATTGGAGTAAGGAAAATGAGGACAAGGATAGCGGAAAGGCTTGCAATCCTTAATGGTTCACTGAATGACGAAGGCAAAGAAATCGTAAAAGAATGGTTGGATGGCATGGAAAATGCCGAAGCCTCAAAAACAGCCTCCGCCAAATTGGTAAAATTGCTTGAAGGTATCAATGATCCCATAGCAAAGGAAATACTGGCACTCAAACAATACCTGGTAAAAAAATCGGTATGGGTATTTGGCGGTGACGGATGGGCTTACGACATCGGTTACGGTGGTCTCGACCATGTTTTAGCTTCCGGGGAAGACATCAATGTGCTTGTGATGGATACGGAAGTATATTCCAACACGGGAGGCCAGTCATCCAAGGCTACACCGGTCGGTGCAGTAGCTAAATTTGCTGCATCCGGCAAGAAAATACGTAAGAAAGACCTCGGAATGATGTCCATGACATACGGTTATGTATATGTTGCCCAGGTAGCTATGGGATCCAGCCAGTCGCAGTTCTTCAAGGCTATCAAAGAAGCGGAAGCGTATCCCGGACCATCTCTGATCATTGCGTATTCTCCATGCATCAATCACGGACTAAAAGCCGGAATGGGTAAATCACAACACGAAGAAAAACTGGCTGTTGAAGCCGGTTACTGGCAACTATACCGCTATAACCCCATGCTTGAAGAGGAAGGCAAGAATCCGTTTACCCTTGATTCCAAAGAACCCGACTGGACAAGATTCCAGGATTTCCTGAACGGAGAAGTACGATATACTTCACTCAAACAATCATTCCCCTCCGAAGCGGCACGCCTCGATGCCCTGGCTGAAAAGAATGCCAAATGGAGGTATATGAGTTATAAACGACTTGCAGAAATGAGTTTCTAATAAAAAAAAAGGCTGTCGTTTGACAGCCTTTTTTTTTAATTCATTCTGAACTCAAACGGCAATCTAGCCTGGACGCCCTGATGTTCTGAAAGGTACTTCACGTATTCATAATAATTATAGAATTCCCCGAGTTCTTCCTTTATCTGTTTTTGAACGGCAGCGCCGCCGGTCATTTCCTTCAGCAATTGTTCCAGGGGATCTTTCAATTCAGGAAGGTTTTTTATCTTATAATTGGTTAATCCGGCCATGGAAGCTGCAAGGTCAACCGCTTCCTGCAAACCACCAAATTCATCGATAAGTCCAATCTCAAGGGCATCAATACCTGACCATACACGCCCCTGTCCGATTTCATCCACTTTTTCTATGCTCATATTTCTGCCTGAAGAAACCCTTTCCAGGAATACCTGGTAAAAGCGGTCTATTTCATTTTCCATTTTGGCCCGCTGGAAAGAGGAAAGAGGCTTTGTAACCGACGGGAAATCGGCATTAGCATTGGTCTTTACGTGATCAAAGGTCATCCCGAGCTTTTCGTTGAACATCCCCTGCATGTTTGGGATCAAAGCAAAAACCCCGATAGAACCGGTAATGGTAGAAGGA
This sequence comes from Bacteroidota bacterium, assembly GCA_018831055.1. Classification (NCBI taxonomy): domain Bacteria; kingdom Pseudomonadati; phylum Bacteroidota; species Bacteroidota bacterium. Next base: position 10,612 of record JAHJRE010000084.1, on the reverse strand, counting down.
TCTGCGAGGATCTTATCTGCGGCACAACTGATCCAGTAACCTCCGGAAGCAGCCACATCCCCCATGGAAACAACAAATGGCTTTGTTTCTTTTGCCAGTTTTACCTCTCTCCAGATTACATCGGAGGCAACTCCATCCCCACCGGGAGAGTTTACACGCATTACAATAGCCTTAATATTATCATCCAGCCGGGCTTTCCTGATCGCTTTAGAAAGGGAGGCAGAACCTATGTTCTCTTCACCACCTTCCCCTTGAGCAATAGTGCCCACGGCATAAATCACAGCAACCTTATCTCTGGTAAACTCAGCCTTTTCCGGTTGAGGGGCATGTGTATATTTTGAGAGCGACAATGAGTTAATATCCTCATCTTCTGCAATACCCAGGCGTGTGCGCATATCCGCCAGAACCTCATCCATATAAACAAGTTTGTCGACAAACTTCATTTCCAATGCACTCTTAGGATTAAAAAACACCGAAAGCTCATCAGCAGCCTTGTTCAGATCTTCTATGCTTATTCCCCTCGCCTCAGAAAAAGCCGGTAGCATGTCATTCCAGATCGTGGAAATAATGCGGTCAAGCTGCTCCCGATTCTCAGCACTATAGTCCTCTCTCGTGAAAATTTCACCGGCACCTTTGAATTTACCGTGTCTTATAAGTTGCGGCTCCACGTCGATTTTTTCGAGTGTTCCTTTCAGAAACATGGATTCGATGTGCATACCACGAAAATCTATAAAACCCTGTGGATGCAGATATATCTGATCGGCCACAGTAGCAAGGTAATAAGCCGATTGAGAATAGGCATCACTATAGGCTATAATCCATTTGCCTGAGTTTTTGAATTCCTGCAAAGCATCCCGGATCTCCCGGATGGTTGCAATGCCGGCAGGAATCATAGAAGGATTCATAAAAATACCCTTAATCTTTTCATCCCGGGTAGCCTTTTCAATGTTGGCCAAAATGTCATTCAGCCCTACCGGCTTTTTAAATTCCTGGGAAGCCATATCGTAATTACCAAATGGAGATTTAGGAGTTCTTTCGGGTATAGGTTGATCGAGGGTAATCTTCAATACAGTATTCTGATCAACCATAACTGTCTGTTGATCAGCCATGGAGATAAATGCCGTGATCATACCCATAATTATAAAAAATACAATCACCAATGTGAGTACCGTACCCAGCATCGATGCAAACATGAACTTAAAAAATTGCTTCATAACCGTAAATATTTATTGATGTTATGCAATATTAACAAATTTGAAGCAAAAAAGAAATTAAGTTTTTATTAAATATGTGCTTCTTATTGTATTTTTGGCTATCGCAAACATCATGAATAAAGGGGTAATATCCATAGGGACCAATCTTGGCGACAAGTTACAAAACCTGAAAGAAGCAAGTTTCAGGATTCAGAGCCTGGGCTGCAACATATTGAAACAAAGTTCTGTTTATGAAACAGAGCCCTGGGGATTTTACCCGGGAAGCAACTTCCTGAATCAAGTTATTGAACTGGAGACCAATATGATGCCAGGCGACTTGCTTGATCAGCTTCTCAAAATTGAGAAGGAAATGGGGCGCGAACGAAGCATGAACGGATATGAATCCAGGATCATAGATCTGGATATTTTGTTTTACGGAAACAAAGTCATCCTCGAAGGAAACCTCGTAATCCCCCACCCTCTTATTCAGGATCGAAGGTTTATCCTGATTCCATTGAACGAAATTTTACCAAATTTCCAACATCCTGTCATTCACAAGTCCATTAGCGAATTGCTTGATTCATGCCGGGATAATTCATGGGTTACTCCATACCTTTCAATTACCAAACCTTCACTATCAAGATGAATTACAGGTTTATCGCCATAGAAGGAAATATTGGATCAGGAAAGACCACCTTAGCCATGAAACTGGCATCATCCGTGCAGGGATCACTTCTATTGGAACGGTTTGAAGACAACTCCTTCCTGCCTAAGTTCTATCAGGATCCTGCGCGCTATGCTTTTACTCTCGAACTGTCATTTCTGGCGGACCGTTACCAGCAAATACGGGAAAAGACATCTACCCCTGCTCTATTTGACAAAACAATAATAGCAGATTATTTTATTGATAAATCATGGATTTTTGCGGGTGTTACTTTGAATTCATCTGAATTTGGACTGTTTAAGAGGTTATTCGATATTATATATCCAACCCTTCCCAAGCCCGATCTAATCATTTATCTGCATTCTACTCCAGGAATTGTCGAAAAAAGGATTAAAATCCGGGGAAGGGATTATGAACGGGGTATACCGATTGATTACCTGCAATCTATCCATGATAAATACATCAGCTATTTCCGTCAGCATCCCGGGATAAGAGTATTAAGCATTGATATTGCCCACCATGACCTGATCATGGAACCGGAAAAGTTTAAAAAACTGTTGACAATTATTCAGGAAGATCTTCCCGAAGGTATGAATGAGATTGATTTGTAAATATTTATCTATTCTGTAAAAAAAGAGAGGCTACCAAACGGCAGCCTCTCTTTTAAGAATTATGATAAGATAAATTATTGCACAATAGCTTGGAATTCAGGAGCATTAAAATACTTAATGAATTCGCGGTCGTCTTTTGCACGGGCAGCCAGTTGAGGATCCCCACTGATTGCTTTGCCAAGATATTCATACATCAGGCTGGTATTGTCGGTGCGTGAACCAACGATAGCGAGCAGATAATATGTTTCAGGATGTTGCGGAGCACATTTCAGTGTACTTTCTGCTGCACTGGTATTGCCACTCATGAGCTGGGCCAGTCCGACATTGTACTTGCACTTTGTGCTTCCGAAAAGTTGTAATGCTTTGCTGAAGTTACCATGCAGGATCTCAAGGGTTCCGAGGTTATAATTAACATTCTCACCCAATTGCTGTGCATTCTTGAAGTATGACTCAGCACTTTCATAGTTTCCTTTATGGCATTCAATAACTCCGAGATTGTTCTTAACAATTCCGTTATTCGGGGATTTGCTGTCGGCATTGCGGAACATTGATTCAGCACCGGCTACGTTACCCATTGCCAGTTCAGCATCACCGGCATTGTTATAGGCGGTCCAGCAATTCGGATAAATGGAGAAAGTAGTCTTGTAAATCTTCAGCTTACTTTCGTTATCATCGTACATAGTTGCAGCATACAACAATTCTTCCACTTTAAGGGAATCAGGATATTGCATTGCATAAGCCTTGATCTGCTCATCCGGACGTTTCGGTTCGTAGCAGTTAACTGCAATAACGGTACGACGCAATGGAGGCAGCATATTTTCTTCTATCTCAGGATAGATCAGGATCATGTTGCGGATCTCCTCTTCGCGTTTGCTCGGAGCAGCGCTACGGATAACATTCAGGATGGCATTTTTGTCTTTAACATTCGATTGCTGAACATTGGCCAGGAAGCCTTCCCAGTCCGGACCATGCCATTTAAGATTAAATGTGATCTCTGTCTTTGGGTCTTTGATAGCTACCCTTGAATCTTTTTTCTTGGCAATCTTTTTAATCTCGGCAATCATGTAATTGTACGTAGTATTTGTACGCTTTTCAGAGAGGTCGTTGTTAAATGTCTCTTCACCTTCGGGAGATGCCCAACCATCGATCTGAATGTCGCGGATTTTCCATCCACCGGCGATAAACTCAGATATCTCGGTCAGTTTGCTCTTGTTCTCGTCAAGCTTGTTCAGAGGAGCTCTCCAATTTAGATCAAAGCGGTTAACAAAGAAGTATATCATAGCCTTTTTGGTAACAATGACCTCTTTCTGATAGCCATGAGCACCAGCAATGGTTAGCTGATCATTCATGATCATACGGGAGGTGTAAATAACACCATCAGCAAGTTTGCGGGCCGGCAGTTCAACAAACTTTGCCTGTTCCTTGATCTCATCTTTGTTGGCATATGTCTTCTCCTTAACCTGATAGATCACGGGAACAACCACAAGGTCGGAAGCGTTCATACCAGGTTCATAGGGAACTGTTGTTTTGTAGCTGAATGAGCCGCCATTCTTGTAATTGATCATCTGTCCTTCACCTATAACATCTTCACCTTTCAGAGTGATTGGATCATATACAGCTTCGCCGCCTGGCCAGGTAAGGACTGGGACAAGGTACATTGCGGATTTCTTATCGAAATACTTGGGAGGAACCGTACCGGAAAATGTAATTTCAACGGAATCGCCGATAGCTTCCACAGGATCCGGAGTAGCTTTAAGCGTAACCAGTTCGAAATCCTTTTCCATTTTCTTTAAACCACCGGAAAAACCGAATTTGTATGTAATACCAAGGCTGGTATAGCTGTACATATCGTTTTTAACAGGATAATCGCGTTTTACGATGACTCCGTCAAGGCGCTCAGTATCTGTCCATTTCCATTGGCTTTCCAGGGTGATATCCACTTTTTCGGAAGCACGGATAGCAAATCCTATACCTGCGGGAACAGACCAAACCATTGTTCTGTTGAAAAAGCCTGATTTATCTCCTTTTCCGCTTGGTCCGATAACATCTCCGCTATATCCGTTTTTTGCATAAAGGAAACCGGTTTCAGAATCCTTAAGTTTCGTTTTGAACTGTATCTGACCAAATCCGACGATACCATAAAAATTGATAAGTCTTTCCTTATATCCAAATAACATATTGGTAAAACTGATTGTTCCGGCCAGGTGATAATCAAAATAATCGGCATCGAAGTATACATCTCTGTAATTATGCTCAGCCATTTTTGATTTTTCACCATTCAACCAACCACCGGATACCTGTGCACGAGCACCCAAAAATGGCAGAAATTGCCATCCGGCATTGGCACCAAAGCCCATCCGCCAGGTTTCTGTTGGAGGGAGCACCAGATTATTTGAAACATCAGTGTGGGCAAGACTTATTCCCGCGTTGATATTAGCAAACCAGTAACGGGAAAAAGAGGTAGATTTTTTCGAGGCTTTATCTCCGGCTTCCTGTCCCATCATTAGAATGGGCAGAACACCAAAAAGAATGATAGCCAGGAACTTCAAGGCAGCACTGTAATTCTTTTTCATAATTCTTAATTTTTAATTATTTGAAAATGTAGCAATTATCCTCTATATCACAAATATACGATATAAAATCAAAATAGAAAATAACGGATGCTTTTTTTTTGTTTAATAATCCTGCAAAAATATAAAAAAACACCCCGGAAACATATCTATTGCCCGGTTTATTTAACAATATTTTAATGATCAATGTTCATACGTGAAAATAACTTTTATTGTTTCAATGCTTATTACATTAAATGAGTATCGGGAAACATGGAAGCAAAGTTTCAGGTTTCAGGTTTCAGGTTTCAGGTTACAACTCAAAACTCAAAGCTCCCACCCAAACTACCTGCAACCTGCACCCTGCAACCTGAAACCTACACCCTGCAACCTGCACCCTGTAACCTGCACCCTGTAACCTGCACCCTGCAACCTGCAACCTGTACCCTGTAACCTGGCGCCTGTAACTTGATAGTAATCTTTCCCGATACTCATAATACATTAACCTATTTTTCATACAAAAAATCTCTATATGCCAAAAAAAGCTGCCATATGACCATCCCGGCACTGACGGCAATGTTTATAGAATGTTTTGTTCCAAATTGGGGTATTTCTACACATAAGTCTGCCCCCTCCACAACATTGTCCTGCACTCCATTAACCTCATGACCAAAAACAACAGCAATATTTTCCTCCGGATCAGGATTCCATTTATCCAGCATGATGCTATCATCAGCCTGTTCAATGGCAACGATGCGATATCCGTTTTTCTGCAATTCATTAACTGCCTGGATCGTTTCTTCAAAATACTTCCATTTCACCGATTCTGTTGCTCCCAATGCTGTTTTGGATATTTCCCGGTGCGGGGGACGGGCGGTGATCCCACACAAATAGATAGCTTCTACACGGAAGGCATCCGCTGACCTGAAAACACTACCAATATTATTCAGACTTCGGACATTATCGAGTATAATAATGACCGGCATCTTGGAAGCGTTACGGTAATCCTCTAACGATAAACGGTTAAGTTCGCTATTAGCCAGTTTCCTCATAACGATGAATGAGTTATCAACAAAAAACATGGTTTTTGTTGAATACTTGCCGGTTAAAATCCGGGCTTGACCTGCAAAATAAAGTATTTTTGTTTTTACTTCATGCTTGTATTTTGAAATTCTTCATACAGCATCCCGGTTTTTATGAAAGCAGGGAGGTATAGATTATGGTATGCAGGAATTTAAAGTTTTATTAAACCAGTTTTACGGTGGCCGGTGAAAGGAAAATAGCAGAGACCCCGCTAATGAAGCAATATAACGCTATTAAAACGCGATACCCGGACGCATTGCTGTTATTCAGGGTGGGAGATTTCTATGAAACATTTGGAGAAGATGCTGTAAAAGCATCGAAAATCCTGGGAATTGTCCTGACCAAAAGGGCCAATGGAGCAGCTTCCTATGTCGAGCTCGCCGGATTTCCTCACCACAGCCTCGATACCTACCTTCCCAAACTTGTGAAGGCAGGTCAGAGGGTAGCTATCTGCGAACAGCTCGAGGATCCTAAGCTGGCAAAAACTATTGTAAAAAGAGGAGTAACGGAAATGGTCACCCCGGGTGTCGCCATCAGTGAAAATGTTCTCCAGCAAAAAGAAAATAATTTCCTTTCCGGGCTTCATTTGAACGGATCCGTATCAGGGGTCTCTTTCCTGGATATCTCAACCGGAGAATTTTATGTAGCTCAGGGACCCAATGAATATATCGACAAGCTGATCCAGACCTTTAAACCCAATGAAGTTATCCTGCAAAAAAGCAAAAGGCAGCGTTTTAATGAAGTTTTCGGGCATAAGTTTTACACAAATACGTTCGACGACTGGGTATTTACGCATGATTTTGCCCATGAACTGCTGACACGGCATTTCGGGACCATGTCTCTTAAGGGTTTTGGGATTGAGGAACTCAATGACGCCATTATTGCTGCTGGAGCGGCACTGCACTACCTGGCAGAAACGCACCATGAAAAAACAGGCCATATCCAAAGCATCTCGCGCATAGAGGAAGAGCGTTTCGTTTGGCTCGACCGGTTCACTATCCGCAATCTTGAATTGATACATCCCATTAATGAAAATGCCCGCACCCTGCTGGAGGTTCTTGATCAAACACTTACCCCCATGGGGGGACGAATGCTTCGACGCTGGATCGTTCTGCCTCTGAAAGAAAAGCAACCCATAGAAGAAAGACTTGACACCGTTGGTTTTTTTATACATAATGGTGACACTGCACAAATCCTCGCACGCGAACTCAGGCTTATCGGTGACCTGGAAAGAATCATTTCCCGCGTTGCCCTGGGAAAAGTTAACCCCAGGGAGGTTGTCCAGCTAAAACGTGCACTCAATGCGGTTGAGAAAATAAAGTCATTATGCCAGGAAGCACAACATCCCGTGCTTCAACGACTTTCGGAACAACTAAATCCATGCTTCACTGCAAGAAACCGCATTGAAAAGGAAGTTGAAGAAGATCCTCCTGCCATCCCGTCAAAAGGAGGAGTCATCAGGAAAGGAGTAAATGAAGAACTGGATGAACTCAGAAACCTGGCTTTTTCAGGAAAAGACTACCTTGAAAATATACAAAGGCGCGAAACAGAACGCACCGGAATATCCTCACTCAAGATCGGATATAACACTGTGTTCGGTTATTACCTGGAGGTAACCAATACCCATAAGGATAAAGTTCCCCCGGAATGGCACCGGAAACAAACCCTGGTTAACTCCGAGAGATATATAACCGACGAACTGAAAGAATACGAACAAAAAATCCTGACTGCCGAAGAAAAGATCCTGGCACTGGAAATCAAGCTTTTCCAGCAACTTGTGAGCGATCTGAATGAATATATTCCTGCAGTCCAGCTCAATGCCAATATCATTGCACGCCTTGATTGTCTCCGATCTTTTGCAGAAGCTTCCAATAATTATAAATATGCACGCCCGGAAATAAGTGAATCGCATATCATAAATGTACATAAAGGCCGCCATCCTGTAATTGAGCAGGAATTGCCACTGGGAGAAGATTATGTACCGAATGACGTTCTCCTCGACAATGATAAACAACAAATCATCATACTGACCGGCCCCAATATGTCAGGGAAATCGGCGTTTTTGCGACAAACCGCTTTGATCGTACTGATGGCGCAAATGGGTTGTTTCGTGCCGGCAGAGAAGGCAAAAATAGGGCTGGTCGATAAAGTGTTCACCCGCGTAGGGGCTTCCGACAATATTTCATCAGGTGAATCGACATTCATGGTGGAAATGAACGAAGCAGCCAGCATCCTGAACAATGTCTCCGACCGCAGCCTCATCATCCTGGATGAGATCGGACGGGGTACCAGTACCTACGATGGTATTTCCATTGCCTGGGCCATCACCGAATTCCTGCATGAACATCCGCTCTTCAAACCCAAGGTTCTGTTCGCAACGCATTATCACGAACTGAATGAAATGGCAACTTCATTTTCCAGGATAAAAAACTACCATATCAGCATCAGGGAAGTAAATAATGAGGTCATCTTCCTGCGTAAACTCGCCAGAGGAGGAAGCGAACATAGCTTCGGCATTCATGTAGCCAGGATGGCCGGCATGCCAAAAACCGTTGTTAACCGGGCAAATGACATCCTGGAACAACTGGAAAAATCCCACAGTAATGAGCAACTCACCAAAAAAGGAAAGAAAACCGGAAAATCAAACAACGAATTTCAACTCAGCTTTATCCAACTTGATGATCCGCTGTTGCTGCAGATAAAGGAAGACATCCTGAATACCGATATTAATACTCTCACTCCCGTGGAAGCACTAATGAAGTTGAATGAAATAAAGAGGTTGCTTGATTCGTGATCCGTCAACTCTGAGTTCTTCAATGAGGGCATGAAAAGAAGCAAAAAAATAAAACCTTGTAAGAGATATACTTACAAGGCTTTTTTTATCTGGTTGTACCCAGGGCGGGACTTGAACCCGCACGACCATCACTGGTCATTGGATTTTAAGTCCAACGTGTCTACCAGTTCCACCACCTGGGCGAGATGAGTGTGAGTGTGGGTGTGAGTGTGAGTGTGGGGGCAAAAAAAATTCGATATCGTTTGGCTTGTTGATATCGAATTAATTTGAGCGGAAAACGGGACTCGAACCCGCGACCCCGACCTTGGCAAGGTCGTGCTCTACCAACTGAGCTATTTCCGCATACCCGGAAAGGGAGTGCAAATATAAAAAATTTTCTGTTGTGCAAAATAATTTAATAAGGATTTTTGATTTTAAAGACATCCAGGATTCGCGAAACACCTCGGAGATTTTTATTACCTTGCTCACTGATAAAACCTGGTATAATACCTCATTTAAAATCAATTAATTTTCAGTAATATGGAAATATTCCTATACATAATCATTGCCCTGCTCATTCTCAATATCCTGATGGTATATTTCCTGGGAAAAAAACATGGAGATAAAGGGCTTCAGGCACTGGAACCAAAGCTGGAAGAACTCAACAAGAGCGTACAAAACTTTGAAACCCGTCAGAAGGAAGAATTTAAGCTCAACCGGGAAGAAAGCGCTGCCATTGCCAAAGAAAACCGGACAGAACTAAACAATACCCTGCGTGAATTTCGTAAGGAAATGGCAGATACTTTCCGGGAAATATCGGAAAAGAACCAGCAAAGCCTCGAAAAAATAAACAAAACCCTGGAAGAAAGGATTACACGCCTGATCGACAAAGCTGATGAAAACAATAATGCTAACCGTGAATCACTTACCAAAAACCTTAAAGAGTTTTCTGAGGAACAGAAAAACAAATTCAATGACCTGAAAAATGAACTGACAACCCTTACTTTTAAGACTGTTGACCAACTCGACAAAATAAATCTGCAGGCCAAAGAAGACAGTAAGCAGATGCGTGAATCCATTACAAAGACATTTAAGGATTTCCAGGATACCTTTGAGAAAAATGTTGAATCGTTCAACAATTTACAGCGGGAGAAATTTACACATCTTGAGGAAAAACAAAACAAACTGATAGAGAGTACGGAAAAACGGCTGGAGGAAATGCGCCAGACCGTTGACGAGAAACTTCAAAAAACCCTTAGCGAACGGCTTGGGCAGTCGTTCGATATTGTCAGCAAACAACTGGAGAGTGTGCAGAAAGGACTGGGAGAGATGCAAACGTTGGCTCAGGATGTAGGAGGACTGAAGCGTGTGCTGAGCAATGTTAAAATGAGGGGAGGAATTGGGGAAGTACAACTGGCCATGCTTTTGGAGCAAGTTCTGGCGCCGGAGCAATATGAAGCCAACGTAAAAACCAAAGCCGGCAGCCAGGAAAGCGTTGAGTTTGCTATTAAACTGCCGGGAAGAGATGATTTCAGCAACGTGGTCTGGCTCCCGGTGGATGCCAAGTTCCCACGCGACATTTACGAACAACTGCAATCTGCTTACGATACCGGTGACATTCATCAGATTGAAGCAGCACAAAAACTGCTCGAAACCACTATTAAAAAAATGGCACGCGACATTCACGAAAAGTATATTGACCCGCCCAACACTACCGATTTCGGCATCATGTTCCTGCC
>JAHJRE010000083.1 GCA_018831055.1 Bacteroidota bacterium | reverse complement strand
TTTCTTTTCTCTTGATCTTTGTCACTTCAGGAACTGTATTTGCTGAAGGTATTGAAAGCACGGAAAATGCCGGTGAATCCAGGTCCGTTATCACAGGAAAAGTGACAGACAAGTTATCGGGTGAGGAATTGGTTTGTGCCAATATTTTCATTGATGGCCTCGACATGAAAGTATGCACAGATGTTGAAGGAAAATTCTCCATCTCAAATTTAGAACCGGGTAATTATACCATCAAGGTTAGCTATATCTCTTACAAGGAAACTGTTGTTGAAAATGTAAGGATCAAAAAAAATAAATCCAACGAGTTGGAAATACTCCTTGAGCCAATCTCATTCCAATAATTCCTCCTTCACCTTTAGGGAAATCTCAAATCATTGAATCTCATTAGTTTTAAATTAAGGAGGTTCTTTTTATCTAATCAAAATTCCCGATTCTCATTTCCGCAATCCCGCATACCATCGGAAATGATTTATTTATATATGTCTATTTGATTGACCTAAAGCTACTTATAGGTTGTTCATAAAATATTTTGCCCAAACTATTGCTTTAATGTTAATTTTATGTTAATTTTGTGTTAAGTTAATATTATCCTAAATGAGATACAGTTGACAGTAAATTAATCTAAGTATTTGAAAACTAAAAAGAAAGGGAGGGCGCTATGAAAAAGCTCATTTTAACTGTAACGATCGCCATGATGGCAAGTTTTGTCTTCGGACAGGAAGTCGTTTTGAAAGACGGCAAGTATTATACCGGAGACGAGCCCTTCACAGGACAATGTACCCAGTACTTTGACAACGGGAAAATCAAATGTGAAGCCTATATCCAGAAAGGCATCCCCGACGGGATCATGTACCTTTACCACGATAATGGTAAACTAAAGGAACAACGCGTTTACAAGAACGGCAAGAAAGACGGTACATGGATACAATGGGATGAAAACCAGAATAAAATAGCCGAAGCGAATTACAAGAACGATCAGAAGCACGGATATTGGTACATGTGGGATACTAACGGTAACAAGACCTATGAATTATATTACGTAAACGGCGAAAAACAAGGTAATTGGTATATGTGGGACAGCAATGGAAACCTTGCTATGGAAAAAAACTTTTGATTCATTGCTTTGTCATAACTTCATATAAAACGGGGCTAATGCCCCGTTTTTTTTATTATTCTCCGTTTAACTATTCTTAACAATTGCCTAATGAATTTATTAGTAATTTTGACCCCTTAAAATCATCTTTGTTTACTGTAATATTTCATGAAAATCATCATTCCCATGGCAGGTATGGGCAAACGAATGAGACCCCATACGCTTACCATCCCCAAACCCCTGATATCCCTTGCAGGTAAATCAATAGTACAAAGGCTTGTTGAAGAAATTGCCGGGGTTATCCCTGATAAAATCGATGAAATCGGATTTGTCATCGGTAATTTCGGGAGGGAAACCGAAGAAGAGCTTTTAAGTATTGCCGCCCGTACCGGTGCAAAAGGAAAAATTTTCTACCAGCATCAACCTCTCGGTACCGCCCATGCCATATTATGTGCTGATGAAATGCTGTCAGGCAAGGTCATTATTGCTTATGCAGATACTCTGTTCAAAGCTGATTTTGAGATGGACGACTCGAAGGATGGAATTATCTGGGTGCAAAAAGTAGATAATCCTGAGTCCTTCGGGGTAGTAGAACTCAACCAGGAAGGGAATATCACGGCTTTTCATGAAAAACCCAGGCAGTTTATTTCCGACATGGCCATCATTGGTATTTATTACTTCCGGGATGGAGACTATCTGAAAAATGAGCTTCAATATTTGATCGACAAAGGCATTAAGACCGGAGGAGAATTCGGCATCACCGATGCCCTTCAAAACATGATGCACAAAGGTACAAGGTTCTCAACAGATACTGTCACCGAATGGCTCGACTGCGGGAACAAAGACGCCACTGTGTTTACGCATCAACGCATCCTGGAATACCACAGGAATGAAAAACTGATTGCCGGCAATGTGGAAATACACGATTCCATCATTATTGAACCTTGTTATATCGGACCAAATGCCAAACTCCTTAATTCCGTGATCGGTCCTTATGTTTCAATCGGCGACAATTCAATCATAGATCATTGTGTTATTGAAAACTCTGTTGTCCAGAAGCACACTTCAATGAAAAACATGGTTGTAAACAATTCTATGATCGGCCATCACGTTGATATCCAAAGAAATCCCGAAGACTTAAGTGTCGGCGATTTCAATCAAATCAGATAACTTATGAGAATCAAAAGAATATCTTTTTATAAATCTGTATTATTGTCACTGGCTTTGGCCATAATGGCAAGTTCAGGAATTCTGGGTCAGGGAAGAAATACAAAAAACAACACGGGCACGGATAATACCCAGATTTTTCTTGAAGCAAAAAAGCAAATGATCCTGGGCGATGTGGCCAAAGCAGAAAAGCTTTTCCAAACCTGCATTGAAACCAACCCTGCCGATGGCGCATCCTATTATGAACTTTCCAGGATAAACCTTGCCCGAAAACAGTATGAAATTGCCATTGAACAAGCCCATAAGGCAGTCGATGCTGACCCGATGAATGAATGGTACATGATACATCTTGCAAGCCTGTATAAGCAAACCTCCCAATTCACGGAAGCTGCTGCGGTAATGGAAGACCTTCTATCGAAGTATCCCGACAGGTATGAATATTACAATGATCTGGCAGTGACATATCTGTTTAGCCGTGATTATGATAAAGCAATAGATGTATATCAGAAAGTGGAGGACAAATACGGTCTCAATGAGGAGACATCTATTCAGAAACATAAGGTTTACCTGCTTCAGAACAATCAGGAAAAAGCCATAGCTGAAATTGAAAAACTCGTAATTGCTTTCCCTTCTGAGCCTCAATACCATTCTATGCTGGCAGAATTATACATGGCCTCAGGGCAAAACGAAAAAGCTTTACCATCGTACAACCGTGTTCTTGAACTGGATCCGGGCAACCCTTATATCCATATTTCCCTCTCGGATTATTACCGGAAAGCCGGAGACTACCAAAAATCCTACAACTACCTAAAACAAGGGTTTTCCAATCCCGAACTTGATATCGACACCAAGGTGAATATTTTACTTGCGTATTATACTGCCATAGAATTTTACGATGAAAAGAAAGAGGAAGCTTTTGAGCTCTCCGATATCCTGATTGAAATCCATCCCGATAATCCTAAAGCTTATTCCATCCGGGCTGATTTGTTTTTTCAGGCAAAAGATTTCAGCAAAGCAAGAGATGACCTCAGAAAAGTGATATCACTCGACAGCAGCCGATACCTGGTATGGGAGCAACTGCTTTTTGCAGAAGCTGAACTTCAGGATTATGCATCCATGAAACTCGAAAGCAAGCGGGCTACCGACCTTTTCCCTCAACAACCTTTACCTTATTTATTCAATGCTGTAGCCAATTTCCAGGATAAAGACTTTACGGCAGCCATCAGCTCCCTTGAAAGAGGTATACGTTTTATAATTGACAATGAATTGCTTCTGGCTCAATTTCATTCATACCTTGGCGATGCATACCACGAAACAAATAATAACGAAAAAGCTTTCCAATCATACGAAAAAGCACTGAAAATCAATCCTGAAAACTCTATCGTCCTGAACAATTATGCCTATTACCTGTCGCTGGAAAACCTGGAACTGGAAAAAGCCCTCCAAATGGCAGAAAAAGCAATTGATCTTGATCCGGATAATGGATCGAACCAGGATACTTATGGATGGATTTTGTATAAACTGGAACGTTATGAAGAAGCCAAAGAATGGGTAGGAAAGGCCATTAAAAATCACAATGAGGAAAACTCAGTGGTACTGGAACATTATGGTGATATCCTTTACAAACTTGGTGAAACCCATGAAGCCATGAAATATTGGAAAAAAGCCAGGAATGCAGGCGGAGAAACCAGCGAATTTATCGATAAAAAAATTCAGGACGGAAAACTTTATGAATAGCATCTCAGGCAAATACATGCAATGTTTGCTTTGCAGGAAACTATTCTTCCTGATACTGATCCTGCTTTCCCTTAGTTCCTGCACAACCAGAAGACATATTTTTAAAGAACCCATTAAGGAAGAAGGTCCGGACTACCTCTTTTCCCAACTCTCCGAGAATGAATTGAAATTCACGTCTTTCTCCGCGAAGTTCTCCATCGACTATATCCACAATAAAAAGAAAACGGAGTTCAAAGGACAGATAAGGATATTAAAAGACAGCGTGATATGGGTTTCCTTCAGCCCCGCATTGGGGATTGAAATGGCCAGGATTATGATTACCAATGATTCCGTAAAATTCATGAACCGTCTGGACAATACCTATTTCATAGGAGATTATGACTTTGTAAATCAATTCCTGGAAACAAATATTGATTTCGATATACTTCAATCATTCGTCATCGGGAACGATTTTCAGTTTTATGATAAGACCAAATTCAGGGCATCCCTGGATGGTGGGCAATACCGCCTGACAACCATGGAAAGAAGCAAACTGAAAAAATATGTTAAGGAGAAGGAAGTCTATCCCAAGGTTTTTATTCAAACAATCTGGCTTAATCCCGAAACGTTTAAGATATCCCAGATCATGATCAAGGAGATCAAGAAAGAAAACAAAAAACTGGATGCTTTTTACAGCGATTTCCAATCTCTGGAGAATCAACTTTTCCCTTATAAGCTAAAGTTTGAGCTTTCTGCAGAAGAACAGATTGAGGTCTTCGTAAATTATTCCCGGATCAATCTGAATGAATCGTTGAATTTCCCTTTCCGTGTTCCTGCAAAATTCGAAAGAATTCATTAGCTTCGTTTCGATGAATTGCGGACTTCCCAAACATAGTAAACTGAAGATTTTTTTCCTGTCAGGATTTATTCTGATTACATTTTTATTGTCAGGGCAAACACGTGACCGGAAAAAACTTGAGCAGGAAAAAACCCAGATTGAAGAGGAAATCCGTTACAATAACGAACTCCTGGATGAAACGAGGCAGACCCGTAAGACATCCCTGAACGAATTGGTATTGCTTGAAAAACAGGTTGGGAAACGCGAACAGCTCATTACGGCCATTAATAAAGAAATCCGGTATTACGAGCAAAAAATCAATTCCAATAATGACAGTATCCGTAAGTTGACATCCACTCTTGAGCAACTAAAGGAAGAATATGCACGGATGATCTATTATGCCTATAAGAATCGTAATGTTTACAACCGCCTTATGTTTATCTTCTCATCTGAAGATTTCAACCAGGCTTACCGGAGATTGAAGTATTTCCAGCAATACGGGTCGCACCGCAAAACCCAGGCCGAGCTTATTAAAAAGACCCAGCATGACCTTGAGCTGAAAACACAGGAGATGGAAGATCAAAAAAGGCAAAAGGAGCAACTGCTGGCCGAGCAGGAATCCGAGATGCAGAAACTGGCTCAGGAGAAAGATCAGAAAAGCAAAACGGTGAACCTCCTCTCAAAAAGAGAAAAAGAATTGAAGGAGCAATTGAAGGCCAAGGAAAAAGCAGCGGCAAACCTGCAAAAGGCCATCACGGAAATCATCGCAGAAGAGATCAGGTTAGCCGAGGAAAAAGCGAAACGGGAAGCAAACATGACAACCCGTGAAAGCATGTCATTGACACCAGCCGAACTGGAACTGTCCAACGATTTTGCTCAAAACCGCGGACGATTACCCTGGCCTACCGAAAAAGGTGTTGTATCTTCCAGTTTCGGTGAACACGACCATCCTGTATTGAAAAGGGTAAAAGTTAATAATAATGGGATCGATATCGTCACCTCCACCGGGTCAAAAGCCCGGGCGGTCTTCAGCGGAACTGTCACAAGGGTTATCTCAATCCCCAGCTATCATAACGGAGTTATCATTCGCCATGGCGAATATCTTTCCGTTTACCTGAACCTCGACCAGGTCTTTGTAAGCAAAGGGCAAACCGTACAAACTCTGCAGGAGTTAGGTACCATTCATCATAATCAGGAAGAAGGGAAAACGGAATTGCATTTTGAGCTCTGGAAATCCAAGACCCTGATGGATCCAATGCATTGGCTGCTTAAGCTTTAAGGTTGATAAATGATTTTACAGGATACAGCCTTGCCCTGTAACTTTGTCCTGCAGATATATATCCCCGGATTAACCTTACGACCGCCAATACCGGTAACATCCCAGGAATATTCACCCGCCGGGTTATTTTTTGTTACTTGAGTAATCAGCCTTCCTGTAAAGTCGTAGATAAATATCCCTTCATCCGGATCTGCTTGTCCACCAACATGAATTCTCAATTGGTCGGAAAAAGGAATCGGAAAACACACAATCTTTGCAGTTTCATTAACGGATTCTTCCACAACAAAAACCGGAAGCACCTGCAGGGCCACTTCAATAAAATATTCTTCCCCTTTCAGATTGTACAAGGTAATATCCGCTACATAGTTTCCGGAATTTAGTCCGGTGGCATCAACGATAACTTTAACCGTGTCGGCCTCTCCCGGAAGGAGACTGCCTTCGTCTGTATCGACTACCAGCCATCCGGGCAATGCATCAGCATCGATTTCATATGGCATCAAAGAAGGGCTAATATTATTTATGGTAAAAACGCTGCTATCTTTATGATTCTGCTGCAAGGAGAAGTCAAATTCCTCCGGAGTAATCTCAAATGCAGGATTCATCATCAGCAGTACTGATTTATGTACATTCAGGCGGCCCCCGCTGACGGTAATTCCCTGCAGGCCTGAAAGAGTATCCACTCCGGCAAGTATGTAATCTTTGATCAGTAAAGATACCTCCTGAGGATTATCCTGATAATTTTCCAGGAAGCCGTTCCCTGCTGCTGAGAATATCAATGCAACCGCACCGGCAACATGAGGGCTGGACATGGAGGTGCCTGTCTTCATGCCATAGTTATTACTCTGCCGGGTCGACATAACCGTGGTTCCCGGTGCTCCAAGGTCGATGGTCTGTAAGCCATATCCCGCTCCTGAATTCTTTTGGTCGTATTGTGTGGTATTCGTTACCGTGATCAGGAAATCACTGGGAAAGGCAGTGGGTATATCACCGACTACATCGATATTCCAGTTGGCATTTGCCGTGGCGCCGGCACTCAGTATGCCAAGCTGACCCAATGAATCATACATCGCACCCCAGATGGGAAAATCTTCCGGTTGCCCCATGTTTACCCCAAAAGACGCATTGGTTGCCACGATGAAGGCTCCCTTTTCACCGTTGGTCTCATCATAGGTTGCCCTGATCTCATAGATGTAACCATAGGCCTCTACCACAGGAGCTTCAAAAGTTGAAGAACCCTGAACCGGAAGTATCTTCACCCCCCAGTTGATGCCGCTGACCCCTATCCCGTTATTCCCGATTGCCCCTGCAATCCCGGTCACATGTGTCCCATGATCGGCTGAACTTATATTACCGCTGTGATTGTATGAATTCCATCCATGATAGTCATCTTTATATCCGTTTCCGTCGTCGTCAATCCCGTTGTTGGGTATCTCATGGTAATTCTTCCAGAATAAAATATCCTCATGGTTGATGTCAAAACCATCATCAACGATAGCAATCACTATCGTGTCTCCAGCGGCTGTCAACCCGCCGGTAACCAAATCCCAGGCATCCGTTGCATCAATATCGGCATCTTCAATACCTCCCGACTGCTGCGTATTTTTTAAAGCCCACTGCTGGGAAAACTTTGGATCATCCGGCTCTGTTTCCCTCAGAGAAATATAGTGATTGAACTGGACAGCCTGAACGCCTGGAGTTTCTATGATCTCCTCCAGAACCAGTTTATCTGAACGCTTACCGGGTTCAAATGAAACCAGCCAGATATTCAAACGCTTCGATAATTGCCTGATGGGAATAATTCCTTTATTTTCAGCAACATCGGCGATAAGAGTTCCTTTTTTAAGCTGTATGATAAGTTCACCGGGAACATATTCTGCTTCGCTTTGCCCAAAAAGAATCCCGAACCCCAGGAAGATTAAAAATAAACCTGTTAAAATAATTCTCATCGTAAAAAGGATTTAATGTCCAGCATATATCCTGAACCGGAAAACAATTTACAAAAATAGTTAATATTTGACCTTAAAGGCCTAAGAGGATTTATCTCATCAGGATCATTTTCCCCGTAACAGCTTCCTGGCCTGTAGTAAGCCGGTAAAAATAAATCCCTCCCGGAAGGCCGGTTCCCTGCAAACCAAAATCCCATTCAATACTATGTTCCCCTTTCCTTAGATACTCCCCTTCGATCAATCCGGCAACTTTTTGTCCACTCAGGGTAAAGATCTCCAGATCAATCCGGGAGTCCCTGGAAAGTAAAAAAGATATTGAAGTCGAATTCCTGAATGGATTGGGATAACATGAAAGATTACCGACAAGTGGATCATATCCCGGTTCCTGAATATCTGCCGTAGTTAAAACTATATCGAAGAAGTCAAGGATTTTTGCCATCAGGTCAGATGTTGAGCTGGTATCATCCTGAAGTTCACCAAATTCAAATATGGTGGCAATGGTTTTATAGACTGGTGTTTCATAAGCAACCCCACAGGGAAATTCCTCAGCTTCACTTTCAAAAATGGTGTAAGCCGGTGGTGAGGGATTCAGGTAGTAATAGGAGAAAGGTGGAGTAGCATTGTTTTTAAACCCAAATCCTTCCGTAAAGGTACTGTCGATACCAAGAATATTTTCATACAAAGCGGGGGTGGTTACGATTCCAAGGCTGAACATGCCGTGCACCGGAGTCCATGTATCCTGCCAGGTCACCCGGCCCTCCATGTAAAGTCGTCCCCCGTTATTTAGATAAGCAGCGAGGATGGTTCCCTGTTCCCAGGTAAGAATATGATTGGCGAAATGCTTTCCCAGGAAAAGAAAAACCGACTGGTAATTGTCAAGTCCTTCCGATAGAAATCCCATGGTATACTGATGGGGAATTCCCATGGATTGCAATAAAGATATTACTGCCGGACCCGAAAGATTTTTTGGATCAAGGTCAACCACCAAAACCGGCATTTTACCAATCATTATACTTACTGTATCAACAGTAGTCACTCCTCTTTGATCCTGAATGGATAGTATGAATTTTGCGAAATGCCCGTTGGGAGCATTGTCGGAAGCAACAATATCAAAAGAAAATGAAGGGTTGGTTCCCGGTTGGATGGGTTGAGCCTCCATTCCCATGGCTCCGGTAACCTGCACATAAGCGTCGTCGGATTGGAGGGTAACAAACAATGGACCGGTGACAGCATGTCCTTTGTTAAATGCAAAAATTGCCAGTTCAGCTGTTTCTCCCGGGTCAAGGCGACCATTATCACCATCAATAACCTCTACCCTGCCTGCATACAAAGCGGGTGATTTAATATTCCGGTTTATCATCCGGCTCCAGGATTTCCCTGCCGCCGATGCTTCGAGGTTGAATCCGATAGAATGTTTGTCAGGCACATCCGGGTTTACCTTCAGTTTGAAAGCACCCGGTATGAGCATTTCCTGATACGCAGATAGCAAAGGAACCTGTTCATTCATATCGATTTCCTGAATAAACGGAGCCCCCAGATGCAGGATACAACTAAGATCATTTATTGCAGAAGCTGATAAATTCTTTATTCTCAAATCACAGACTAAATTCTCAGCATATTCTATAACTGTATCGTTCCCTCCGTGGACGATCAAGTCTATGAGCAGGGCATCGGAGAAGACAAGTCTCCGGTGATCGTTTATATAACTTTGATCCGTAACATAAACATCAACATCGAAGATTTTCTGTTCCTGGGTTGAATAAAAAGAGAGCACCCCATCTTCAGAAATACTATATTCTTCCGGGTAATGACCGGGAGTGAAAACCACGCTTGAACCGGCGGGTATCAACCTTGCATCCGTCCATTCTACAAAATGGCTGTTCAGATTATCCCCGTTGGAAATACCACCGGTCCATTCCATAAAATCTTTGTTTACCAATCGATCGTAATAAAAGATGATGGTACCGTCGGCTTTTATTTTTACGGCATACACAAGGTCGCTGCTGTATGGGTTGTCCCTGGCCGAGAGGTCCCAATAAAACAATGCCTCATCCGTTCCGGCTTCGACCCAAAGTCCGTCACCGGCATCTTCATTGGCAAAAGCCTGTTTGCTTTTAAAGGGAGAGATACAGCGTATGCTTCTGAAAAACTCCTTTTGTTTCCAGGTATAGGGCCAGTAGGTTACCTCACCAAAAGAAAGGAAACCAAAGGCATTAACAAAGATGGTGTCGTAAGTCTGCCCGAAAAAAGGGAAGTCGAAACCCAGCGCAAAGGAAAACACCGTATCCTGCCCATTACCAGGATAAAGCTGGGTCCCTGGCATTTCCGGAAAATCGGCCAAGCCGTATCCTGAGGAATACTTTCTGAGCAACTCCCACTTATACGGTGGTGTCCCACCTGCTGCATCAAGCACAGACTCATATGGTTCTCCGGGTATATATGGGGACAATTCATCGTTTAGTATCTTAGGCACATCTACCTGAACCAAAGCGGTAAGTGAAACCTTGGTAGTAAAATTATCCAGAAGCGGAATATTGCTCTGATCACAGGGTATTTCCGCCAATCCTCCGGTATAGTCCATCAGGGAAAAGGAAAGGATCTCACCGGATCTCTTGTTGTAAGGATCGCGTTCATCAACCATCAGGAAAAACCTGGCAGGCTGGCCGGGGATGACATGGCTGAGCAAAGGGGTTACATCAAGTCCAAATTCAATGATCTGGTTTTCCTCCAGGGTATCGCTTCCCTGCATGTATTTATCCCCGCCCTGATAATTGAATATCGGAAAATCCAGGATGGCTGTGGGATAGGATTGAGAGGTATCCGGACTGATGCCGGCGGTGACCTTGATCATCTCCCTTGAATTATGTTTCAGAGCTATTTTGTATGTTATTTCCGGTTTATAAATTTCCTTGGGGAAGAGCACATGGACCACGTTCCCCCATATTCCTCCATCGCTGATGGGATCAGCAATCGCCTTGTACATCACATAACTGTATCCCTGGTCGGCCCAGGTTGTATCGTAACTGTTGGCAAATTTAAACCCTCCGATTTCCCAGTCACGTACATTCACAACGCCGTCAAGGTTGATATCCAGGTCATTGGTGTATGAGCCGTCGCCGTTGTAATCAAAGCGGATGGAATCATTGTAACCGATGATAGTCATCCCATGCAGGGCCATGTCGCACCAAAAGGGGATAAAATATTTATATTCTTCAGGGGTACCTTCAGGAAGGTGCATCAGAGTCCAGGGACTGCAAGCGATGAAGCTTGCTACTCCTCCGACATCGGATCCTTCCATGTGGTGATGCAGCCAGTGCTTCAGGGTGAGTATACCCTCTTCGGTACCCACAGGAATAGCGTACATCGCATCCAGCCGGTTTTGCATAGCGAGGTAATAACTGTCGTAACCCGACATCCATCGCTCTCCTCCCCCGTTGTAAAACCCTCCATATACCTCTGATGTAGGATTACCGAACTTTTTGAGAACATCCAGTGTATGCAGATAATTTACACCGTACCATCCATCCCCTCCATTGTAAAAATTCCATGAAAAATGGGTTGTGTATTGGTTTTCAGGAACATCGGAAGGGAGTCCGCGCAGGCGATTGATCTCATAAGTAAAGTTATATGCGATGCTGGTCGATTGCATGCAATTGGGATAAACCGTTTGGCTGAAAATAGGGCGTAAATAAGGATGTTCCGAGTTATCAACAACCGCAGGCAGATCCATGTTCCTGTATTCATCAGGCAGACTGAGCACAGGAAGCCCTTCCAGCATGGCCATATCGGCCGGGCTTAATTGAAACCCGACAGCCGATTGATAGGCCGGATCAAAAAAATCCATTTCCTGGGAGAAAGAATAAAGCAACGGTGTGAAGAAAAACACCAGAGTCAACAGAAGTCCTTTTTCAGATCTTTTCATACGTTTTATATTAGATTTTCACAACCCCATTCCACACAAGAGGATTCCGTAATTTAAACCGTAAGACACATCCTGTCAAGCCCCGATCAGTTATAGGCATATCCTGAAAAGTATCCGGCTATTGAACATGTCTCTTGCTTCTAATTACCAGGCAAATATAAAAATAAAAGCCCCGGCAATGCCGGAGCTTTCGCACCCAATGTTTAACTAACATAAAAAATAAAACTACAGAAGCTTGAAATGGAATTTCGCGTAGTACTCTTTACCGACGGTGATATTTCCGTTTTGCAACTTTATGCTTTCCAGTTTGGTAACGAGATAGTCGTGAAGCTTTTCATCACCGGTGTTGGTGGAAAGAATATGAATATAACCGTCTTCATCATAAGTGAAACTTACCCTTACCTCTGCCGGGATTTCCGTTTCCCTGGCAAATTCAGGATATGTAAGTTCCCTGCTTATCATATTCCTGGTTTCCTGCGGAAAGATACTGTCTAACCCATAATTATCCGCGTTGATTACTTTAATCTCACTGGAATTCATAAAATCTTTGTTCACCCTATCGGCGATCTTTTCAAGCGTCATCTCCACAGCAGGTTCGGAAGGACGCTCTTTCTTATCTTTTCCGTCATTACCGGCATAAAGAGCTGAGCCGGTTAAGAAGACACTAATCAGGATATATATGCTTGCTTTTTTCATGGCTATTGATCATTTAAATTATTTGTCTAACCTTCGTGCTAATAACATTACCAACCTTGTGCCAAAATGCTTTAAGCCTTGTTTATCTGCGTTTTACAGAAGCATTAATCCGTGAAATCAAAACAAAAATGTGTTCGGAACAATCCAGCGTTGTTCAGATACGAACATGAAATGGGAAACAATGAGAAAAATAAGATCAGGATTTACCTCCGATAACAATCACAAACTCGCCACGAATGGCTTTAGCCGAAAATATAGCCAGCAAACCGGATAAGGTCCCCCGCAGGGTTTCCTGGTGGATCTTGGTGAGTTCTCTGGATATGGAGGCGGGACGGTCGGGTCCGAACTCCAACACCAACTGCTCAAGTGTTTTTAACAGCTTGTGCGGGGATTCATAAAGGATCACGGTAACAGGCAATCCGGCCAACCATTGAATCCTGGATACTCTTCCTTTCTTCATAGGCAAAAAACCTTCAAAGAAAAAACGGTCGGAAGGCAAACCGGATTCCACCAGGGCAGGGATCAAGGCCGTTGGCCCGGGAAGACATTCAACCTCAATATCGTTTTTAAGACATTCCCGGATCAGCAGGAAACCGGGATCGGAAATACCCGGCGTACCGGCATCGGATACCAGGGCGGCGCTTTCAGAAGACAGGATCAGCTCGATGGCCTTTGCCAGGACTTTATGCTCATTATTCTGATAAAAGGGGTACATACGAGAACTGATCCCGTAATGGTTCAGCAATATCCCTGTCGTACGTGTGTCTTCTGCAAAAATGATTGCAGCTTCTTCTAAAATTCGTAGCGAACGGGAGCTGATGTCCTCAAGATTACCGATCGGGGTAGGGACTATGAACAATTTTGGCATGATCAGTGTTTGGGGTTGAATTTTTCCAGAGATTGTACGAAATCGGTCAATAGCCGGAACAGGCTATTATAACCGGAAAGTGGCAAACCCGGGGATTTATCGTTAACCGTGTGATACTCGTTATATCCATCTCCCATGCTATAAATAAACACGGAGGGAACACCTTTCTCATAGAAAGGACAGTGATCGCTGTTACAGGATTCACCGCGGATCTTTACCTGTTTCAGGTATTGATGACGGGTGTTGATCTGCTGCAGGGTATCAAAGGCTGATCTAAAGGTCTCTCCATTGACAACGGTAATCCCGTCGCTGCCGGTACCGACCATATCAAGGTTAACGAGGAATTTAACCTTCGACAAATCAAAAAGGGGATTGTCAGCACAATATCTCGCCCCGACAAGTCCGGCTTCCTCACCACCCAGAGCAATAAAGACCATCGAATAATACGGAGCGTCTTCAAGCCCGGCATAATAACGGGCCAGATCCATTATCATGGCTGTCCCGCTTGCATTGTCATTGGCTCCGGGGAAACAGGCATCCCGTCCCATACATCCCAAATGATCATAATGGGCGGTGAAAACTATCATAGTATCCGGTTGGACAGATCCTGGAACATAGCCTGCTACATTTTGGGATATATAATCAGGAATGAACTTCGACTTCACTTTTATTTTAACCTCGCTGATGCTATCCCCGGGAATTGCACCCCGCTTGACTTCCCCGACAAAAAAGGATGATGGCGAACGGGCATTGGAAACATGCCACCAAAGATTTTCTTTATCCTCTTTAAGTACCAGAACAGGGTTATTCAGATAATTTTTCCGCTTTACGTTTGTATGATATTTATCCGTTATAATGATGTGCCCGCTGAGATCCTCATTGGCAAACCGTGTATCTTTTTCGGTGTCAAAAAGCGAATCGTTGAACAGAAAAACCGGAGAATATACTTCGTTTACAGAAGGCACGAAGGCTGCAACAAGATATTCGGTACCCGGAGCAAGCAGTTCCTTATTGATCCACAGACGGGTTTTTCCGGTAATGACATTGATCGCCATGGGGAATTCCTGGAAATAATCTTCACCGAAATATTGGAGTCCATGATGCCTGAACTGACTGCGAATGTATCGGGCCGCTTTCAGATCGCCTTTTTTAAAATATCCTCTGCCATGAAATGAAGAAGAAGCAAGGGTCTCAATGACCTTTGTTGCATATGGCTTGTCCTGCGAATACAAAACATGCACAAACAGCAATGCCGCTAATAACAACTGCCATTTCATTTATAAATATTTCCTCTCCACCAGATCCTTTAATCTGGCAAAATATTCAGAATCGTCTTTCCATTGATGGTTCCGGCTGAGTTCACCAAGGAAATATCTTGCTTCGTCCAGGATCTGAAATGAGTTCAGCTTGCGGATGGCAGCATTATATGCATCCATATCGCCCTGGAAAAGTTCTTTGATAAACAGGAACTTATCGTTCACGCCAATGGCCATTTTCAGGTCGTTGATAGGATTTTTCTTTATCCTGGCGGCCACGGTCTTGTCGTCTTCTTCAAGGAACTTATCCGCCAGGATGGTTTTCTTTTCACCAAGCACATCCATTTTTCTTTGGGCAGGAATATTCGCCGTGGATTCTGGCGGAGAGACAACTTCCCTAACTTCACTTACCTCCGTCTTTTTTTCCTTTTCAACCTGAACAGGTTCTGCTGCTTTAGCCGGTTTCGGCTTTTCAGGAGTTACCGGAGGATTTTTATCCGGTTCATCCGTTGCGAAAGAAGCCTCAAGCTGGATTACCTGATCGTACAGTTCCCTTATTTTGTCTTTCAAACCGTCGAGATCCAGATTGGAAGGGATGCCTTCCTGCTTTTTTATCATCTCCAGGCGGTACTGGATATTCTGCATAAGATGGGAAATCTGCAGCTCGGTCAGTTTACGGTCTAATTTTTGCATAATTGCCATTTAACTTGAGAAACGAATTGAAATCGTAATTTTGTATTTTCGGCAATAAAGATATAAAAGATTAAACTCACTGGCGCATGTTCCTGGAAAAGACAAAAGGGCCACATCGCAGCGGTTGGATTGAAGTTATTTGCGGATCGATGTTTTCCGGCAAGACGGAAGAATTGATCCGCAGGTTGCGCCGCGCCATAATAGCCAGGCAAACCGTTGAAATATTCAAACCCAGGATCGATGTCCGCTACGATCCGGAAAGCATCGTTTCTCACGATGCGACCTCCATCCGGTCAACCACGGTTGAAAATGCTTCCCAGATAATGTTTTATGCAGGCGAGCATGAAGTGGTTGGCATTGATGAAGCCCAATTCTTCGATAATGCCCTTCCGCAGGTATGCAATCAGCTTGCTGATGCAGGGAAAAGGGTGATCGTGGCCGGCCTCGACATGGATTACCTTGGCAAACCCTTCGGCCCTATGCCTCAGCTTATGGCCATAGCAGATTATGTGACCAAGGTGCATGCCATTTGCATGGAGT
>JAHJRE010000082.1 GCA_018831055.1 Bacteroidota bacterium | reverse complement strand
TATCAATCAGGTTCAAAATATATTCTTCGCCTTCAGAATAATATACCATTTGTATGGCATGACTCTTTATGGTGATACCCCTTTCCCTCTCAAGGTCCATGCTGTCCAATACCTGGTCCTTATAATCCCTGGCATCCAGGGTGTCGGTCAATTGTAAAAGACGATCGGCCAGGGTGCTTTTGCCATGGTCAATATGGGCAATGATACAGAAATTTCTGATGTTTTTCATTGGCTGCAAAAATACAATATAATTACGAAATTTTGAGATTGCATCAAATATTCAGCAGCATAATAATTAACACAAGATTAACAAGATAATGACCTCAATTATATTAATTTTGCAAGCTGCATTCCTGTAATTAAACAAATAGACAGGGAGCTTGTTTTTATTATAACATTATTGATTTATTCATTTTAAATTTCTGGATTATGAGTAAGGTACGTGTTGGATTAATGGGATTTGGAGAGGTTAGCCGGCATATATACAGGCTTTGCCTTGAAGATGACCAGATTGAAATTGTAGCCATTGCAGAAATTGGCACGCCTGATATCCTGCATTATTTGCTTGTTGCCGAAACCAAAGGCGGGATTAAGGTTGACCTTGACGGACATTTCCTGGTTTCCAAAAATGGAAGGGCAAGGATGATACATGGAAAATCACTTGAACCCGGTGAAGTGCCCTGGGATATGTTTGATGTAGATGTTGTTGTGGATGGTACCGGTAAGTACAAATCCCGGCATGACATGGAGAAACATCTGAAAGCCGGTGCTGGCCATGTTGTGCTTTCGACATTGCCAACCGATCCGATTGACAGGATCGTTGTTATGGGAGTTAATGATCAGACGATCAATATCAGCGATAAACTGGTTTCGGCCGGTTCAGCCACTACCAATGCTGCTGCCATTATGCTGAAGATCATTAATGAGACTTTTGGTGTTGATTATGCCATGCTGACAACAGTACATTCCTATACTTCTGATCAACCATTGCGTGATAAGGCGTCTACAGATTATCGCCGTAGCAGGTCGGCAGCCGAAAACATCATTCCCAATGAAACACCCAGCCCTGCCTGGATACAGGAGATCATGCCTGAGTTCCGCGGCCGTATTGAAGGTACTGCCCTTAATGTGCCTGTACCAAACGGATCATTGCTCGATCTTACTACCGTGCTGAAAACAGGGGATATTGATATTGATAAACTAAATAAGGCTGTAGAAGAGGCTGCTAAAAAATATCCTTCCATTATCCAGGTGGTGGAAGATCCTATTGTTTCCACAGATGTTATAGGAAACAGACACTCAGTTGTCTTTGACAAGATAGCGACCATGAAGACGAAAGGAAGAATGTTAAAAACCCTGGTGTGGTATCATACCGCCCTGGCCCAGGCATCCCGTATAAAAGACGTGATTTTGGCATACCATAAACTACAAGAGAAAGGAGGTGTATTATGAGAGTCGCAATTAACGGATTCGGCAGAATAGGAAGATCGGTGTTCAGGATACTCAGTGAGAGAAAAGACATTGAGGTGGTGGCGATCAATGATTTATTTGAAAATGATGTGCTGGCATACCTCCTGAAATATGATACGGTTATGCAGGGTTTTGGCGAGAACATCCATCTGGAGGGTGATTATCTGGTTACCCAGAATGAGAAGGTTAAAATGCTTGCCGTAAAAGACCCTCTGCAATTACCCTGGAAAGACCTGAAAGTTGATGTGGTCGTGGAAGCTACAGGTATTTTCCGTTCACGTGAAAAACTGCTTCCTCACCTGGAGGCCGGTGCCAGGAGGGTAATTCTTACAGTGCCTGCCAAAGACAATATCGATTTTACAATAGTAATCGGAGTGAATGATGAAGGCCTGAAACCTGAACATCGCATTATTTCCAATGCCAGTTGTACAACCAACTGTCTTGCTCCCATGGCTAAAGTGCTCAACGACGCTTTTGGAATCAAGGAAGGTTTAATGACTACCACCCATGCCTATACGAACGATCAGCGCCTTGCTGATGTTCCGCATAAGGACTGGCGCAGAGGAAGGGCTGCCGCAGAAAACATCATTCCAACAACGACCGGCGCTGCTCGGGCCGTTGGACAGGTTATCCCCGAACTGGCCGGTAAACTCGACGGGATGGCCTCCCGTGTGCCTGTCCCTGATGGTTCTGTTGTTGACCTGGTGGTTGAAGTGAACACAGATGTTAGCATTGAAGATATCAATGCCGCTGTGAAAATGGCTTCAAAATCGGAAAAGATGAAGAACATACTGTTATATTCCGATCAGAAACTTGTATCGTCCGATATTGTTGGAAATCCTTATTCCTCAATTTACGACGCCGAATATACCAAAGTAATTGGTAAAAGAATCGTAAAAACCCTTAATTGGTACGATAATGAATGGGGTTATTCCAACAGGGTTGTAGACCTGATTTATATGCTGGAAAAATTCGGCGATTAGCAAGAAAGGAGTGCTGGAATTGATTGATATCATGATAGAGTGACAAGTTACAGGTTTCAAGTTTCAGGCATCCCGCAACCTGTGACTTGTAACTTGTAACTTGTAACTTGTAACTTGTAGCTTGTAGCCTGTTGCTTGTTGCTTGTTGCTTGTTACTTTTATTCATCTTTCCGCACAAACATTTCCAACTTCATCGGATTAAAGTTATTGATCCCTGCAGAGTGAATTTTTTTATTCCCTGTAGGGTTATTATGTATACATCGCATACATAAAAATAAACTCCTTCAGCACAATCTACGTTGTTTTTCTGATTTTTGCCGTCCCAGTTTATCCATGGGTCAATGGTTTCAAAAACAAGATTACCCCAACGGTTGAAGATTTTTATTTCGATTTTCTCAACACTTGCAACTGTTTCAGGGATGGGGGTGAAGAAATCATTTATATGATCATTGTTCGGAGTGAATACATTGGGTAGTTCATATCCCGGGCAGGCAGTATAATCAATACAAACCACATTGCTGAAGTCTCCGGTATTGCCATTATCGTCGATAGCTTTCACAGCATAACAACCCGTAACACTTTTCAGGTTTTGATGAAGAAATGTTGTGTCGAAAGGAGAATTCAGAACGGCAATCAGCAAGAAATCCTCAGACTCTTCCGATTTGAAATACACTTCATATTTGGCTATATCGATAGGGCAACCGGGAGGGTTGCTCCAGGAAAGCAGGTTTTCAGTTTTATCACATTCTGTTGTTACCTGAAGCTGTTGAGGGCATGGAGGAACATTGTCGACGGGAACAGAACATCGGATTGGGGAAAAATTGAGCAGGGGATGAAAAAATCCGGGAGAATCGTAGCTTCCGTAGCTGTAAATAAAATAACAATACTCTTGTCCGTTAATAAGGCCGTTATCTGTGAATTCATTTCCGTTAACCGAAGTAAGTGAATCATAAGAGGAACTGCCGGGATTCTTCCTGAATATGATGAATTTTTTATTATTCCAGGAAACATTGGCTGACCATTGCAGTGTGATGGCCTGATCGGAGGGAAGAGCATTTAATTCAAGCGATGAGGCATTCCTGGAATAACCTATGAACCCTATGTTTTGACTTTCCAGGCCTATCCTGTAATTATAACCTGAGTCAGAAGTATTAAGGTTAACGCCATTGTCGAAATATACGGTATCGTTTAAACCGTTCATGACGGCAATTTCGGCAAATCCGGTATTACTGATTCCGGTAGCCCTTTCAATTATGTATTTGTAAGGACCGGGGTATTGGATCGTATCCAGCTCTGTAGGTTTTGACCAGGCAAGGTAAACCCTTCCTGATTCAAGATTGGAGCTATCATTGCTGACATTGGTGATGATGGGAAGGTCCTTTTTCAGGAATGCGCATTTTTCACTGGATGCCTGACTTTCGGATCCATCCGGGAAAATGGCAGTTATCATATAGCAATATTGTATACCCGGAACCAATCCTGCACCCTTATTATCATCAATAAACGCGATATTTTCATGACCGGTGACAATAGCTATGTGGGTATACCCTGTATATGCCGGCACACCGGTTTCGCAATAACCTGGTACGAAACCTGAAGTCCCGTTTTTTCTGTAAACTTTATACCCTGATATCTGGGGGCAAATATATTGGGTCCAATCGATTCTGATTGTATTACCCAGGGCTTCGGCTGAAAGCAATACGGGAGCAGGTCCTATAACACGAATTCCAATGGTCTTGATATCCACAAGGTTAACCGGGAAGCCATCATCGGTGGCCTTAAAAAAAGCATAGTAGGGTTGTTTTCTGACATGACTGCAGAGAGTGATCCATGTGAAATCGGTGCTTGTACTTCCAATACCGCTTGCCGGATCGGGGTATATGTAAGCAGGATTATTGCTAAGCTCAAAAGGACCGCCTGTTCCTGTAAGGGTAATGCCATCCGAATCGGGATCATAGGCATTAACGGTGAATTTAAGTGTATCTCCTGCCAATGCACAGGTATCGTCAATAGAAACGATAACGGGAGGAGAGTGGTCGCAGGCAATAATATTGATCTGCATATCTCGTGTTACACTTCCGATTTTAACACCATTACGCCATTCTTCCACGAGAATGGCGAGATTAAATTCTCCTTGCTTGGTTGGTGCATCCCAGAATACATCACCTGTTATTGGGTTGATCACAATGCTGTCGGTGGCCGGAGGGAGGGTATATCCTGGAATGGGTAAACCTCCACCTCCCCTGCATGTAATAAACCGATAGGATAGACTATCTCCGTCGGCATCATAGGCACCAGGGTTATGTACATATAATTGCCCTACACAACCATTATCGATCGGTGGATTTAGTAAAACGGGACTACTGTTGTAACCCAGGAAAGGATTGATCAGAATTTCTGTGTCAATATAAAGGGGAATGTTAACGGAGTTTGGTATGTTCTGGATACCTGCATTGCGGTTTGGGTCTTCCAGCCAGATGGTATATGTCCCCGGGGAACTGTAAGTGTGACGTGCATCCGGATTATATGAGGGGTTTTCAGGAAGATAACGGTAAACATTCCTGCTGATATTATTGGGGTAGTTGATTTTTTCCGTTCTGAAAATGGTACTG
>JAHJRE010000081.1 GCA_018831055.1 Bacteroidota bacterium | reverse complement strand
GAGGGTTTTATATAGTTTGTGCTGCCATTTCGGGGCATGGCTGAGGTTGTCACGCATGAGAGCGAGGTCGGGGATCATAGGGATGTATAGGAGGATAAGGCTGATCACCAGGTAGGTATTGACAACCGTGATATCCCACAGGATAGGGGAGGATAAACGGCCGTTAAGGAAAACATTGAGCAGCCGGTCGGGGCGGCCCATGTCAATCACGATGGTGACAGCGGCGAGCGCCACTGCTGTTACAGCAATAATCTCCGAGATACGGGTTAGCGGAGTGGCCCATTTGATATTGAGTAGTTTAAGTACTGCAGTGACAAGCGATCCCACAAGGCTAACCGCTACGAGGAAGACAAAGTGAGCGATATAAATCCCCCAGGCGGAATAATCCCTCATGGCAGTGACGCCGAGTCCGGTGAAAAGCTGATGGAGATAGGAAAACAAACCCAGCAGTATGACTACCAACAGGAACCGTATCCAAAGCTTTCCGGCAAGGTTTCTTTCCCTGGCCACTGGTTCGAGCAAATCTTGTTTGATGGTTTCAAACTCCTGATTCGTTGTATTTACGGTTTGTGCCATAATCTTTTATGTTTTCAGGAACTTATGATTCGGTGATGCTATCGTTTTCTTCGAGGTAGATGCCTTCCTTTTTATAGGGGAATCGCCGGTTTTTCGGGGGCAGGTAGTAGACCTGCGGCTGGGTTCCCAGTTCCTCGAAATAGGTATATCCTGCATTATCCCGGATGAGGTCGCTGAAGCGCACAGTTTCACCGGTAGTTCCGTTGGTTACGGCATCTTCCAGTTTATCGCCGAAGTAATAAACCCCGTTAGGGCAGGCTGATACGCAGTAAGGCAGTTGACCTTTCCTTAAGCGGTCGGCACTAAAGAGACATTTTGTAATGGTACCTTTCTTTTGCGGGACGTTGAGTTCCACATCATAAACCCTTTCTTTTTCTTCTTCGGAGAGTTCAGGTTCGAACCATTGGAACATCCTGGCGGAGTATGGACAGGCAGCTATGCAGAAACGGCAACCAATGCATCGGATATTATCGATGAGCACGATACCGTCTTTCCGTTTAAAGGTGGCGTTAACCGGGCAGACCTTGGTACAGGGAGGGTTGTCGCAGTGGTAGCAGGGTTTGGGCATGTAGTAGGGGGCGGTGTCCTTGGTGTCCTGCATTTGCAGCACATTGATATGATATTGTTCGGGGCGCAGTTCGTGGGCAGACTGGCAGGCAGCGATACATTTGCGGGCGTTCTTGCATCTGGAGAGGTCGATGACCATCACCCAGTGGTGCCCAACCAGGCCTTCGCGTCCTCTTTCCTGGTATTCATCCAGGAGGGCTTGCTTATCCGGATCGCCTTCCAAGGAGGCAATGCTTTCCTGGGAGGCGAAGGCTGTATCCTTCAGTCCGGATGAATCAACCTCGACGAGTTTACCATCGGTTGTCAACACTTTAACTTTCTCTCCGGTTTCCTGATCGTTACCGGAGCAGGCAGCCAGCAGTCCCGACCCGGCTACGGCGCCGGCACCAAGCATAAACCCGGATTTCAGGAATTTCCTTCTGGACCCTTTGGAGGGGTTGTCATTCTTTTGTTTCATTTTACCAAGCTATATCATGTTAGCAGGGTAAAAATAAGAATAAATAAAATCATTTCAACAATTGAAGTATTGAAATGCTTAATTAGGAAAGGATTTAAAGATAGTCTAAATAATATTTACCAGCTTCCGCCTGCGCCCCCACCACCGAAGCTTCCACCGCCGAAGCCACCGAAGCCACCGCCACCGCCACCACCGAAGCCACCTCCCCCTGAGCGGAAGGATCCCCAGTTACCGCTGTGAGAATTTTTACCGCTAAGCATGCTACCCAGGAGCAAGGCTGTCCAAAATGGCATGTCTTTTCCCACAGAATGGGAACGGTTGCGTATCCTGAAAATGAGAAAGATTACAAAGATGAAAAGTAGTAGAGGTATAATGCCCAGTAAAGGAGATTCAAGGCTTTGTGAAGCATATTCATCGGAGCTGAATTCACCGGCAGCCAATCCCATAAGCACATTCGTCCCCTGATCCAGGGCTCCGTAGTAATCGTTTTCACGGAATCTGGGGATCATTTCTATGTCGATGATGCGGTTAACAGTAGCATCGGGGATGGCTCCCTCCAGTCCGTAACCGATAGCAATCCATACTTCTCCATTTTCATTTCCCTTTTTAGGTTTCACCAACACAACAATACCATTGTCGAAGGCTTTTTGTCCCACTTTCCAGGATTCGCCGATGCGATCGGCAAACTCTGCCTTATCCATACCGTTGAGAGAATTCACGAGCACTACAGCGATCTGGTTTGATGTAGTATCATTAAAGGCAACCAATTTGTATTCAAGTGCATTGACTTCTGTGCTGCTGAGTGTGCCGGTGAAGTCATTCACCAGTCTTGGAGGATCAGGCCGGGGAGGGATATCCTGGGCAATAGCTATTTCCTGGGAAAAAACCAGGGCAATGATTATCCAAACATACCTAAAGGATATAATTGTTTGTTTCATACTAGAAATGATCTATTTTTCACCGAAAGAAATGTCGTCTGTAAGCTCATTAACATCACTGGAATGGAAGGGGAAGAACTTCTTAAGGTATTTTCCAACGCAGGAAATCCCTTCCACAAGGCCGGCAGTAAAATTATCTTCCCGGAAGTGGTTCAGCATTTTGGCTTTCAGAGTATCCCAATAATCTTCCGGAACGACTTTATTGATTCCTGAATCGCCCAGTACAGCGAATTTTCTGTTTTTGAGGGCAAGGTAAAAAAGAACGCCGTTTCTCAGTTCTGTTTTCTGGATGTTGAGCTTTTTAAAAATATAGGCAGCACGGTCGAGC
Organism: Bacteroidota bacterium; assembly: GCA_018831055.1. Lineage (NCBI taxonomy): Bacteria > Pseudomonadati > Bacteroidota > Bacteroidota bacterium. The sequence continues at coordinate 6,156 of JAHJRE010000081.1, read as the reverse complement.
ACGTCACCTTCACAGATATTTTCAATATGGACTCTGATCTCACCGGAGGTATCCAGTTCCGCATTAAGAATAGCCTGTTTTATTTCATCCTGTTGTTCCGCGGTAAAAAAGCTTTTTGCAGTTTTCCCCATGATAACTATCTAAAGCCTTCACAGAAGGCTGTTGTGATTATTAAAACTTAACTTCCGGGGCTTTTTCAGCACCCTCCTGGGCTTCGAAATACGGTTTTTGCTCAAAGCCATACCATCCTGCCACCAGGTTTTGAGGTATTCTGCGGATGTAGGCGTTATAGGTTTTGGTAGCCTCATTGAATTTCCTTCTTTCGTTGGCAATGCGGTTTTCTGTGCCTTCAAGCTGAGACTGAAGGTCGAGAAAACTCTGGTTGGCTTTCAGGTCGGGGTAACGTTCCACAACAACCATGAGGCGGCCCAGTGCGGAGGAAAGCCCATCCTGGGCCTGCTGAAATTGTGCAAGTTGGGCTGCATCCATGTTTGTAGGGTCGATTTGTACGGAAGTGGCTTTGGCCCTGGCTTCGATCACGTCGGTAAGTGTCTGTTGTTCAAAGTCGGCATAGCCCTTTACTGTATTTACAAGGTTGGGTATCAGATCGGCCCTGCGCTGGTAAACATTTTCTACCTGCGACCAGGCTTCGTTGATGCCTTCGTCCATAGAAACCATCTTATTATGCTGCCCTATGGCAAAAAGGAGGAATATTCCGCCTACAATAACAACAAAACCAATAAGGGCGGCAATGGCAATAATGGCTGATCTCATGTTCTTTTGTTTTTAAGTTATTTAATCAATTCAATGCTTCGTTTCACGAATTCGGTGAGCGACTTACCCTTGAGCAGGTTCTGCGATAATAGGGCAAGGTCGTATACCTGTTTTACGAGGTTGTTCTGGGTGTCCTCATTATTTTCTTCCATGATCCTTCCCATCAGCGGGTTGTTTGCATTAACAACGAGGTTGTAGCTGTCGGGCATAGCGCCCATCCCAAAAGCATCCCCACCCATCTGGGCCATGTCTTTCATGCGGCGCATGAATTCCGGACGTGTGATCATCATCGGAACATCACTTTCGCTGAGGTTTTCAAATACCACATGGAACTTCTCTTTGTCAACGCTGCGTTCAATCACTGCCTTGAGCTTATCTTTTTCGTCGTCGCTGAGCTTGGAGGGGGTAGCATCTTCTTTTTCAATGAGCTTGTCAACAGTGTCTGCATCCACCCGGCGGAATGAACTTTCCTTGAAATGATGCTCAAGAGCGTTGATGAAGTGGTTGTCAAGTACGCCATCCATAAGGAGGATGTCGTATCCACGCTCCCGGGCCGCTTCAATGAAACTGTGCTGATCTTCCGGATCGCTGGTGTAAAGGTAAACAATTTGTTTGTTCTTATCGGTCTGGTTCTTCTTGATATGGGTTCGGTATTCATCGAAAGTGAAATACTTGCTGTCGATATTCTTGAAAAGACTGAATTTTTCAGCTCTTTCATAGAATTTCTCTTCCGTGATCATGCCATATTCTATGAAAACACGGATGTCGTCCCACTTTTCCTCAAATCCTTTGCGGTCTTTCTTAAAAAGTTCTTCCAGCTTATCGGCTACCTTCCGCGTGATATACCCGGAAATCTTTTTCACACTGGCATCGCTTTGCAGATAGGAACGCGACACATTCAACGGGATATCGGGAGAGTCGATCACCCCGTGCAACAAGGTCAGGAATTCGGGTACGATGCCTTCAACGGAATCGGTTACAAATACCTGGTTGGAATATAACTGGATCTTGTTTTTCTGTAGTTCAATATTCTTTTTGACTTTGGGGAAATACAGGATACCGGTGAGATTAAAGGGATAATCAACGTTAAGGTGAATTTGGAACAGCGGCTCCTCAAATGTCATAGGATAAAGTTCCCGGTAAAACGTTTTATAGTCTTCGTAGGTGCAATCGGCGGGTTTTTTCTTCCAAAGCGGATCAGTATTGTTGATGATCCTGGGTTTTTCCACTTCTACGGTCTTGTCGTTGCCATCTTTATCTTTTTCTCCTTCCACTTTTTCCCAGGATTTTTCTGTGCCGAATTGTATAGGCACAGGCAGGAACTTGCAATATTTTTTAAGCAGTTCCAGGATGCGGTAATCTTCCAGGAATTCTGACGATTCTTTGTCGATATGGACGATGATCTCGGTCCCGCGGTCTTCCTTGTCGATCTCGGTCATGGTATACTCCGGACTGCCGTCACATTCCCACTTCACGGCTTTGGTCTGCCCGCCTTTTTTGTAAGTTTTGGTCAGGATCTCCACTTTTTCAGCAACCATGAAGGTTGAATAGAATCCCAGCCCAAAATGGCCGATGATGGCATTTCGTTCGGCTTCTGTTTTGGTTTTGAATTTCTTAACAAATTCCTCAGCGCTGGAAAAAGCGACCTCATTGATATATTTATCGACCTCTTCGGCATTCATGCCAATACCGCGGTCTCTGACCGTAAGGGTTTTCTTCCTTTTATCGAGCTCAACATGGATGGTCAAATCTCCCAGGTCCCCCTGAAATTTTCCGACAGAAGCAAGGGTTTTTAGTTTCTGGGTTGCATCTACAGCATTGGATATCAGTTCCCTTAGAAAGATTTCATGGTCTGAATACAGGAACTTCTTGATGATAGGAAAAATATTCTCGGTTTGAACGTTTATCTTACCCTTTTGCATAATCTGACAATTTTAAGTTTGCAGCAAAGTAGCAAACGCTATGCCAGTGGCTGTGGTGGCTGACAAATTGACAACGCTAGAGATCTTTATGTCTGATTATTTTCTACTTTTACATAAACCTAACTAAAAGTGGATTTCAGCAAGATTTATGAAGCCATAAGCGAAGCCGTGGAGAAGAATATCCTGGCAAAGATTACATTGAGCAAGCCGGTAAATACCGGACAGGAACTCCGGAATGTGTTTATCCGACCGGTAATTATCAAAGGTAAGTTATATTATTCAATTCTTTACCGCTATAAAACAAAGGATGAGACCTTCAATTATAATCCGGAGGAGTTGCTAAGTCAAGTGAAGCATTTTTTCGGGGCATTGTTTTATAATATGCATGTTTTCATGCTTGATCGTGATCTTGAGTTAAGGCTTAGTCGGAAAGGAACGATCCAGACAAGGGAGGCACCACCATCTTTTGACAGATTACCGGATCTTAGTCACGACAGGAAGAAGGAACGATTTATACAAACCCGGGGAAATGTTTATCTGCAGGAGTTGGGAGTAACAGGGAAAGATGGAGCTGTACTTCCTGGTAAAGGGGATAAGTTCCGGCAGATTCAAAAATATATAGAGATACTGGACGGATTGATCAGCAAAATAACCAAAGAACAAGATAATGTATTGCATATCACCGACATGGGGTCTGGTAAGGGTTATCTGACTTTTGCCCTATATGATCATTTGGTGAATGGCAGGGATTTGGCAGTAAAGTTAACCGGGGTAGAAGCCAGGGGGGAATTAGTGGAGGACTGTAATCGCATTGCCGGCTTGACCGGTTTTACAGGATTGGAGTTCAGGCAGGGAAGCATCCTGGATTATAAGCCCGGCAGGATGGATGTTCTGATAGCGCTACATGCCTGCGACACGGCCACCGATGATGCCATCTTTCAGGGTATCCGGAATAATGCCTCGCTGATAGTTTGCGCACCCTGCTGCCATAAGCAGGTTAGGAAAGATATGAATACCCAGGCATCCGGGATACCGGTTGTCAGGTATGGCATACTTCTGGAGAGGCAAGCTGAGTTGCTCACCGATAACATCCGGGCTTTGCTGATGCAGGCTTATGGATATGAATCACAGGTTTTCGAATTCGTATCTACCGAGCATACCCCGAAAAACCTTATGATTACCGGTGTAAAGACAGAAAAATCTGTTGATACCAAAAACATTTTCAATGAGATAGATGTTTTGAAAAAGCAATACGGAATTCGGAATCATTATCTTGAAAACTTATTAAAAAGCTTATGACCGGTACTATAATAAATGTGTTGGCTGTGGTGGCAGGGAGTCTTATTGGAATGCTGATCCGGTCGCGTTTACCTGAGCGCTTTGTTAAAATTGTATTTCAGGCAATCGGTTTGTTTACCTTGTTTCTGGGGGTGTGGATGGCATTGAAAACTCAGGAATTCCTGATACTTATTGGTAGCCTGGTTTTGGGAGCAGTTGTGGGAGAACTCATTGATATTGACCGTTACTTCAACCGTTTCAGTGAATGGATGAAGCGTAAAACGCGTATACGATCCGGCCGCTTTTCAGAAGGAATGGTAACCGCATTCCTGCTTTATTGCATGGGGTCAATGACCATCCTGGGAGCTATTGAAGAGGGAATCAATAATGATCCGCATCTCCTGCTTGTAAAATCATTGATGGACGGAATCTCCTCCATTGCCCTTGCTTCAGCTCTGGGAATTGGGGTTATGTTTTCAGCCATCCCGTTGCTAATGTATCAGGGAGGCCTGACCCTGTTTGCATCGTCGATAGGGACATTTTTTTCAGAGGTCATTGTTAATGAGCTTACCGCCACCGGTGGCATACTTCTGATAGGGTTAGGAATCAATATCCTGGAGATAAAAGTTATAAAAATTCTGAATATGTTGCCGGCTCTTGTGATAGTAGTGATTTTGGCGTATTTGTTTTTAGGATGATTCTCTAAATCCTATTAATTCAGCAATTTTCGTGTTATTTTTTTGTTTCCAGGAATGTCCATCCTGGGAGTTCATTGAAAATAATCTGATTCGATGAACCGCAACTATTTAATTTTTCTATCCAGCGAATAAAAGGCGATACATAATAATAAGCCATTTTTTTCCTGAAATTTTATCAAAATTTTATAAAAACATTTGGTTGTCACCATAAAGTGACATACCTTTGTCACCGAATAGTGACAAAATTATTAAAAACGAAAAAAATGGGCATTAACCAAAGAAATAAGCAGGAATCGAAGCAGAAGCTGATCGATGCGGTCGGGACGATCATATTAAGAGAGGGATTTAAAGGGATAGGAATTAATTCGGTTGCGAAGGAAGCTGGTGTTGACAAAGTTTTAATATACCGGTATTTCAATGGGATGGAAGGGTTACTTTTTGAATATATCAAGCAAAAAGACTTTTATATAAGCACTTCGGGTACTTTTCAGGGTGAGATTGAGAGAACAGAAAAACATGAGCTAACTAACGTGATTAGCAAAGTCTTAATTGGACAGCTGAGGGGTTTAATCCAAAATAGGGAGCTTCAGGAATTAATGTTATGGGAGATGGTTGAGAAGAACGAATTGACACTTGCGATTGCGAAAGAGCGTGAAGAGATCGGTTATGAAATAAGTAAAACCATGAAAAGTAAAATGAGCTTATCTGATAACGATTCAGATGCAATTATAGCATTACTTGTTGCCGGAATATATTATTTGGTGTTGAGGTCGAGAACGGTTGATATTTTTAATGGGATTAAGATAAATACAGAGGAGGGCTGGCAGCAGATTGAAGTTGCAATTCAAAGAATGATAGATTCTTATTTTAAATAAATGAAAAAAATAGAATATTATGAAAACAATAGTATTAAACGGAAGTCCAAAGAAATCGGGAACCATTGCTTCTTTATTAACATTTGTAACAGAAGGAATGGGAAGCAACGATCAAACGGAATGGGTCAATGTCTATGAATTATCGATGAAGCCCTGTATAGGTTGCATGAAGTGCAGAGAAACAGATACGTGTGTATTACCCAGCGATGATGCCCAAGTGGTTGGGCAAAAAATTAAGGAAGCCGATAATTTAATTATAGGCACGCCAACATACTGGGGAAATATGAGTGCTCAGTTAAAAATGCTTTTTGAAAGAAACGTACCGGTTTTCATGGGAGAAACCGGGAGAGGCCTTCCTTCTCCAAGGCAGAAAGGTAAAAGTGCCGTAATAGTAACAGCATGTACAACACCATATCCATTTAACTACATATTTCGGGAAAGCAGAGGGGCTGTGCAATCGGTAAAGGAGATATTGAAATATGGTGGTTATAAGATAAAAGGGATAATAGTTAAACCAGGAACTAAAAACAATAAAACGGTTTCAGCGAAGCTAATAAGGAAGGCAAATAAGATAGGTTCAAAATGTTGCAGTAAGTAACGAGTCTTTAT
>JAHJRE010000080.1 GCA_018831055.1 Bacteroidota bacterium | reverse complement strand
CTGGCCGACGAGCCAACCGGGGCACTCGATTCAGCAACTTCTTTGGAAATGATGGGATTATTCCAGGAAATCAATCAATCCGGTATCACGGTAATAATTGTAACCCACGAACAGGATATCTCCCGGATGACTGACCGTATCATCCGGCTAAAGGACGGTTTAATAGATACGAATATTAAAAACGGCCACGCGCATAAAGTATATGAAGATCTGGTAAGAGCGTAAAATAAGCAACATGTTCGACACTGACAAATGGCAGGAAATTCTCAGTACAATTAATAAAAATAAGCTGAGGACATTTTTAACCGGGTTCTCGGTTGCCTGGGGGATATTTATGCTCATCATCCTGCTTGGATCTGGTTATGGACTGGAAAACGGTGTAAGGAAAGAATTTGAGGGTGACGCGGTCAATTATTTATGGGTCAATCCGGGAATTACAAGTGTTCCTTATAAAGGAATGAAGCCCGGCAGGTTTATTTCATTTACAAATGAAGATCATGAATCTTTTTCGAATGTAGATGGCATAGACAAGAGTTCAGCCCGTATTTCCGTCAGGCATAATAATCTGGTTCAGTACAAATCGGAATACGGCAATTATGATATTGTTGGGATTCATCCAGCTTATGGAGATCTGGAAAAGCTTAAACTTATTTCCGGAAGGTTTATTAATCCGCTGGATATCCAGGGATACAGTAAAAATGCTGTAATCGGTCAAATCGTAAACGATGCCCTTTTCAAGGGTGAGGACCCGCTTGGAAAGTATGTAAATGTTGGAGGTGTTCCGTTCAAGGTAGTCGGAACATTTGACGATCCAGGAGGGGAGAGGGACATGCGAAGGGTTTATATACCGGTAACAACAGCTCAGCGTCTGTTCAATATGGGCAACCGCATTCAAAACTTCACGTTGATCATGGAAGATGCCACGGTTGAAGAAAGCAAGCAAATGGAGCAGTTTGTTAGACAATCGCTGGCAAGCAAATACAGGTTTGATCCAGAGGATGTCCGTGCCATGAATATATGGAACACGATTGAGAACTACCAGCAATTCATGAATCTTTTTGCAGGAATACGACTATTTATATGGATTATCGGGGCAGGGACAATCATTGCAGGCATAGTGGGAGTTAGTAATATTATGATGATTGTGGTTAAAGAACGAACAAAAGAGATTGGTATACGTAAGTCGATGGGAGCAACTCCATGGTCGATCATCAGTCTGATACTTCAGGAATCGGTTCTCATAACAGCTTTTGCGGGTTATACCGGACTGGTTTTGGGAGTTGCTGTTCTTGAAGCTGTGTCGGGCATGCTCCCTCCTGCTGATTATTTTGCCAATCCTGAAGTTAACCTTAAAGTAGCTCTTATAGCCACATTAATTCTGATCCTTGCAGGAGCCCTGGCCGGTTTTGTTCCGGCACGTAAAGCAGCCAGCATTAAACCTATAGAAGCATTGAGAGATGAGTAAAATACTTTCACAACCATGATCAGAATATTTGATTCCGACAAATGGCACGAGATATTCAGTGCTTTAAAAAAGAATAAGCTCAGGACTTTTTTCACGGCGTTTGGGGTATTCTGGGGTATTTTCATGCTGGTGATCATGCTGGGCTCGGGAAACGGCTTGCAAAACGGTGTAAACCAGGGATGGGGGGATATGGCTACCAACAGTATGTTCATGTGGACACAACAGACTACTGTTCCATACAAGGGTTTTCCCAGGGGCCGCTTTTTCAATTTCAAGAACAGCGATACACAGGCTTTACGTGATAATATTCCGGAGATACAGTATATAGCTCCCAAGATCCGTGGATGGAGCAGAGAAGGCAATAATAACGTTGTTCGCGGCGAAAGAACGGGCGCTTTCACGATAGAGGGCGATTACCCGGATTTCAATTTAATTGATCCGGTTGATATAATATCCGGTCGGTTTATTAACGATGTTGATATCCAGGAATTGAGAAAAGTTGCGGTGATAGGGTCCAGGGTAAGGGATGAAATGTTCACACAGGAAGAAGATCCTATTGGTGAATATCTGCGTATTCAGGGTGTGTATTTTCAGGTGGTTGGCGTATTCAAAAGCAAAAAATCCGATCAGAGAGCCGAATGGGATAACCAGATCATTCATCTGCCTTTCACAACCTTACAAAAGACATACAATTACGGCGACATCGTAGGATGGTATTCTATTACTTCGGAAGATAATGCTCCGATTTCCCTTTTAGAAGTTAAAGCTAAAGATTTGCTTAAATCAAGGCATAACATTGCTCCTGAGGATGACAGGGCAATCGGGTCATTTAATGTGGAGGAGGAATTCCTGAAAATGAAACGTTTGTTTCGCGGTATTAATGGTTTGATATGGATAGTGGGTATCGGTACCTTACTCGCCGGAGTTATCGGAGTAAGCAATATTATGTTGATAATTGTAAAGGAACGTACAAAAGAAATTGGCATACAGCGGGCTATTGGAGCAACACCGGCCAGTATCATTTCGCAGGTCATTATTGAATCCGTAATTCTCACTGCCATTGCAGGATATACGGGATTGGTGCTGGGGGTAGGGCTTGTCGAGTTGGTTAATGTCATCCTGCAACAATCGGGTGATGGTGGAGGAGCTATGTTTGTTAATCCCGAGGTAGATTTTAATATGGCAATGCGTGCCCTGATCATCCTGATCATTTCCGGGATTTTCGCAGGATTGGTCCCGGCCCGGCGTGCGGTGAGCATTAAACCGATAGACGCATTAAGAGATGAATAAAGAAAAACAATAAAATTTTATACGGATGAAAACCTTTTTGAAAATTTTTGCTTTGGTTGTGATCCTTGGGATCTTTGGTTATACGATATTCTATCTTTATGGAAAGTCGAAGGATAAACCAGTCATATACGAGACATCCCAGGCGGAAGTGCGCAATATCATAAAAAAGACAGTAGCAACTGGATCGGTGGTACCAAGAAAAGAGATTGAGATCAAGCCCAAGGTTTCGGGTATTATCGATGAAATCTTCATTGAGCCGGGTAAGCAGATTCACAAAGGAGACATTATTGCAAGGATCACCATAATTCCCAACATGGTAAACCTCAACAATGCCCAAAGCCGTGTAAATCAAGCCAAAATTAATGTCAATGATGCTGAAAGAAATTATAAGCGTCAGAAGGAACTTTTTGAACAGGGCGTAGTACCCAAAGCAGATTATGAGGCAGTGGAGGTTTTATACAACAGTGCCAGGGAAGAACTCAAAGCCGCAGAGAATAACCTGCAACTTATTGAGGAAGGACAAACCAAGGATTCCGGCAATACAACAAACACATTAGTGAGATCAACTATTGATGGTATGATACTGGACGTTCCGGTAGAAGAAGGCAATTCGGTAATTGAAAGCAACACTTTTAATGATGGAACCACTATTGCAACGGTAGCAGATATGGGAGAAATGATATTTGAAGGCAAGATTGATGAAACTGAGGTAGGTAAGATCCGCGAAGGCATGCCATTGATTTTATCCATAGGAGCTCTTGAAGATGTTACATTTGATGCCATACTTGAGCATATCTCACCTAAGGGTGTTGAGGAAAACGGAGCTATACAGTTTGAGATCAAAGCTGATGTTAAGTTAAGGGAAGATTATTTCATCCGCGCAGGTTACAGCGCTAATGCGGATATAGTGCTTGATCGTGCTGACAGCGTTCTATCCATTCCAGAAAGCCTTCTCCAGTTTGAAAAAGATACGGCCTTTGTAGAGATAGAAACACAGCCGCAGGTATTTGAGAAGAAAACTGTTGAACTTGGCCTTTCCGACGGAATATTTGTTGAAATCAAAAATGGTATCAATAAAGAGGATCGCATCAAGATGCATCAAAGGGCCTTGTAGCCATTCAAAATGATATTCTTTATAGTATTCCCTTCCCACGGAAAAACTTCATTTTCCGTGATTTTTAAATAATATTCTTATTTTCGCATCAAGAATCTTTAAATTCAATGCAATGGCAAGGAAAAGCAATATTTTTTTCCTGATGGTATCAGGATTATTGATCATTAGCGGATGCGGACCGCAGACAAAAACCCCGGAAGAAGCTGAAAAAGCTTATCAGGGCATAATACCCGCAGATATACCCTTAAATCCCATTTCACAGGAGGAGGTTGACAGCAGACTGGCGATCTATGCACCTTTCCAGCTATCAGCCGATGTGAGCCATCTTAGTGACAACCAGAAGCAATTGCTAGTGAAGCTTTTTGATGTGGCTAAGATCATGGATGATCTTTTCTGGAGACAGGCAATAGGTTGTAAAAATAGTTTCCTGGAAAGGATCGGTGATGAGAACGTAAAACGTTTTGCAATGATAAACTATGGTCCCTGGGACAGGCTGAACAACAACCAGCCATTTATCAGCGGAATTGGAGAAAAACCAGAGGGTGCAAATTTCTATCCGGTTGATATGACCAGGGAAGAGTTTGAGGCTTATGGAGATCCAAACAAAGCAAGTTTATATACCCTGATCCGTCGTGATGAAAACGGTTCATTGCAGACGGTATGGTATCATGAAGCTTATGCCTCTCAGTTGCAGGAAGCATCCAGGCTCATGAAAGAAGCTGCCCAGCTTGCAGACGATCCTTTCCTGAAAAAATACCTGGAAATGCGTGCCGATGCCCTTACCACGGATGAATTCCAGGCCAGTGATTTTGCCTGGATGGAGATGAAGACCTCAGATATCGATTTTGTTGTCGGCCCCATCGAAAACTACGAAGATCAGCTTTTTGGTTATAAAACAGCTTATGAATCCTTCATCCTGCTTAAGGACATAGCCTGGAGCAAGAAGCTGGAGAAATTCAGCGCCATGTTACCTGCATTGCAGGCCGGCCTTCCTGTAAAAGATGAATACAAAAAGGATGTTCCGGGTTCCGATGCAGATATGAACGTATATGATGTTATCTATTATGCCGGTGATTGCAATGCAGGAAGCAAGACCATTGCCATCAACCTTCCCAACGATGAAGAAGTGCATGTTAAAGTCGGATCCCGTAAATTGCAGTTAAAAAATGCCATGCAGGCCAAATTCGACAAAATCCTGCTTCCTATTTCGGATGTATTGATAGATCCGGCACAACGTCAGTATGTTAAGTTTAACGCATTCTTTGAGAACACGATGTTTCATGAAGTAGGTCATGCCATGGGAATAAAAAATACCATCAGTGGCAAAGGAACGGCAAGGGAGTCGCTTAAGGAGCAATATTCAGCTATTGAAGAGGGTAAAGCAGATATCATGGGACTTTACCTGGTAACCAAACTTTATGAGATGGGTGAATTAACTGAAGGACAGGTAATGGACAATTATGTAACCTTCTTTGCAGGTATCTTCCGTTCGAGCCGATTCGGTGCCGCCAGTGCGCATGGAAAAGCCAATATGATGAGGTTTAATTATTTCCAGGAAATGGGAGCATTCACACGAAACGATGACGGAACTTATACAGTTAATTTTGAAAAGATGCAGGAAGCAATGGTCAACCTGATGCAGAAAATATTATACATTCAGGGAGATGGTGATTATGAAACAGCAAAGGCCTGGGTGGAAAAAAGTGCCATCGTATCACCACAGCTTCAGGAAGACCTTGACCGCCTGAACGCCTCGGATATCCCTGTGGATATCGTTTTCGAACAGGGAGTTGAAGTTGCCGGATTATAAACTTAAAATCAATTATACGAAGATGAAAAAGTTATTCTTAGTTTTTATTGCGGTTTTCACTATATGGACGGGAGTCCTTGCTGTTACACCACCGGATGAAGGGATGTGGTTGCCGATCTTTGTTGAAAGGCTAAATTATGTTGACATGCAGGAGATGGGTTTACAACTCACTGCAGAGGAAATATATAGCATCAACAATTCCAGTATCAAAGATGCCATCGTTGGTTTATCGAGGGGAAACACTCCTTCAGGATTTTTCTGTACTGCTGAGGTTGTTTCTGATCAGGGATTGCTTTTCACCAACCATCATTGCGGTTATAGCTATATCCAGGAGCACAGCACCATTGAGAATGATTATCTCACTGATGGATTCTGGGCAATGAGCCAGGAAGAAGAGCTGGAAAATCCGGGACTGTCTGCCACATTTTTCCGTAGCATGGCTGATATCACTGACAGCATAATTCCATTTCTCAGCGATACCATGACGGAAGGGCAGCGTTCGAAAAAAGTATCTGAAATAACGAGTAAGTTGAAGACAAGAGCAAGCGAAGACGGTAAATATCATGTTGTCACCAAAGGATTTTTCGGTGGCAACGAGTATTACCTGTTCGTATACGAAGTATACACAGATGTAAGGCTGGTAGGATGCCCTCCATCTTCTGTAGGTAAATTTGGCGGGGACACTGATAACTGGATGTGGCCGAGACATACGGGTGACTTTTGCATTTTCAGGGTATATACAGCTCCTGACGGATCCCCTGCAGCGTATAATAAAGAAAAAAACGTCCCGATGAAACCCAAGCATCATCTTCCGGTTTCCATCGCAGGGTATGACAAAGGCGATTTTGCCATGATTTGGGGTTATCCGGGAAGCACAGAGCGTTATCTGACTTCTTACGGAGTAGAACACAACATGGATTATCTGTATCCGGCGCTCATCAACATCTTTGGAAAGAAACTTGAAATTT
>JAHJRE010000079.1 GCA_018831055.1 Bacteroidota bacterium | reverse complement strand
TCGATCCCCTTTTCACCATTTAAGCCCGGTGCTTTGCCCATCCAGATTAAAGGCAACCCAGATTGTTTTGCAATATTTTTAACTCTGATTTTGTTGCCTGTTTGCCTGGTTGCCCACAGCTCAGTTACAAGAGATTTTTGAATATCCTTCTGCACATATTCACGGACGTGCTCCTTAATTTGATTTCTTAGTTCCATAGCCTAATACCTAATATGCCTATATTTTCGAATTTACAGGTACCCTCGATATTTATTAAAGATTGCATTTACAATTTTCCTCCCAGTTTCATTGTGTGACGCATAGAATAGAAAAAACAAGGGGCCGCCTTTGCTATTTCTCATAAGAACCGGTTCCGGCACGAATTGGAATCCGGCAGTTTTTCTTAACCTCTCTGTCCTAAACCAATTACCAAGTTTAACATTGCTGTCAACAGTTTTGATTTTGTCCGGAGGCCCAAAAAGCTTTGTCTGTTCAGATTCTTTATACAAGATACCCTGCCATTCCTTAGTCCCGCAAAATCGGTTCATTCGTTCTATCTGCTCCGGGTCCGCTGTTAATAAATCCTTATGCAGCACATTACGATTCATATCCATCAAAGGAAAATTTAAGAAGATTTCGGTCGTTTTCAATTTGGCTGCTTCCATGATTGTTTGCCAGTGAAGATGCAAACCATAAGGGTCCAAAATACATAAAGCTCTCTTTTTGTTTTCCCATTTAAACGCTGGAAAAACCTTCTTTGATAATGCTTCGTTACAATCTTCAGAATAGATGTAGACATTCTTTTGCTCCTGAGTAACAGAGGAAAGGATTTCGATTTTTTGTTTATCAATATCGATATAGTGGTATTCAGTAAAAGGGTTTTTAATCTCAAGTGCATTTAAAGGGGAACCTGGAACGAACTCTCCAGTTTTTCTTGAAATATGGATACCAGCGCCGGCAAAGGCGTCAATATATGCATATCCTTTACACCAATACTGGCTCTTCATTATCGTTGTAAAAGCATGTGCGTATTCTTTAATAATTTCTAATTTGATCTCAGACCAGAAACCTATTTCGTCGAATTTCATTTTTTCCAGCTCCCTGAAGCTTCATTCAATTTGCGGTAGCATGAAGTGAAAAACTTAATCGCTTCACCCAACTTTTCACCCAACCGTTTACCCAACCTTTCTGTTTCTTTTGGCTGGATCAATGGCTTTGATAAAGGTCGGTTCACCAAAAAGGAATCTGAGATGATTTATCTTGTCTATCTGATTTTTCAGTTGATGGTAGGCATAAATGGTGAAGTAGGCGGAATCAACAGATAAATCCGACTGGGGTTTGATGCTCTCAATAAGGAATTCCCCTACCGATCCGCGGTTATGGTTATCCTTTATGGACGATAAAGAAATGCTGGCAGGGCTTTTTTCCATCCGGCTTCCGATGCGGTTAGAAAATTCAAAATACGGCTTGTTTCAAGTGGATAGGCTGAATATTGGATAACATAACTAATTAATTTGTCAACAAATTAGTTTGATCACTCGTCTTTCAGGTCATTATCGTCATAATTAAACAATATTTGAAGACCGCTGGCATTTTTTTCTTGCATTTGGTATCAATTGATACTAAAATGTGGCAAAAAATGAAACGACCATCTCACCGGGAACTTCTTGGAAAGCTGAGAACGGCAAAGGAAACGGCATCAGAACAACGTATCCGATTTGTCGAGCCGGATTCTATACTATCTGACATGCTTGAGCTTGATTTTTTGGTAGAAGATCTAACCGAAAGCTTGTCTGAGATTCTGTCAGAGATTCAGCCGGGAGATTATCATGGGCAGCGGCCGCCAGCCAAATCATACGAAAGATCAATTCTTGATAGTGAACTGTTTGCTTTCAGGTGGTCGAGCAAAGTCTTTGGGTGTCTGATGTATCTGAAGTTTGCAATCAAGGGAGATTATCTCTGGATCGTCTCTTTGCATGAACATAGGCAGCCAGTGAAGGGGGGACAAAATGAATTGCCCAAATGAACATGGCAGAATGTTACTGAAAAACAAGCCGAAAGAGATAACCTTCCGTAATAAGCGGATCAAATATACGGCAAGGCACTATGTATGCCCTGAATGCGGCATTGAAGTGGATGATATCGCCCTGGCCGCAGAAAACCAAAGACAGATTGCCGATGCCTATCGAAAGGCAGCGAATCTGCTCAGCAGTGATGAGATTGTTAATGGCCGCAAGAAACTTAAATGGAGCCAAGAGCAGCTTGCCAGGGCTATGAATGTCGGTATTGCAAGCGTGAAACGATGGGAAACCGGACAAATCCAGACCAAGCCCATGGATGGCATTCTTCGGCGGGTGCTATCCGGAAATACCCC
>JAHJRE010000078.1 GCA_018831055.1 Bacteroidota bacterium | reverse complement strand
TGAAACTTGCAACTTGCAACTTGAAGCTTGCAACTTGTATCCAGAAGCCTGGTATATTCATTTTCAATACACAATTTTTACTTTTCAATGTACTGCTTCAGAATCGCTTTCAGCTCTTCATAGTTGTTTGTTACGGGCAGTTGCGGGAAATCGCGGATGACGTTTTCCGGTGGGCGGAAGAGTATCCCGGCATCGGCCCGGAGGAGCATACTGGTATCGTTGTATGAGTCGCCAAAGGCAATTACCTTGTATTGCAGGCTTTGCAAAGCTTCCACGACTTTTTTCTTGGGATCTTTCTGCCGGAGTTGGTATCCGGTGATCATTCCGTCGCCATCAATGATGAGTTCATGGCAAAAGAGGGTTGGCCGGTTAAGTTGCTGCATCAAGGGTTCGGCAAACTGAGCAAAAGTGTCGGAAACCACGATCAGCTGAGATCTCTCCTTTATCCAGTCGATGAATTCATTAGCGCCATCCAGCGGTTTGATCTGTGCAATGACATCCTGGATGTCTTTCAGAGTCAATCCATGTTCTTTCAGGATGCCGATGCGCCATTTCATGAGTTTGTCGTAATCGGGTTCATCCCGGGTTGTGCGGCGCAGGATGTCTATTCCGGTTTTCTCGGCCACGTTGATCCACACTTCGGGGACAAACACCCCTTCCAGGTCTGAGCAGATAATGTGCATGTAAGTATTCGGGTTTAGGTTGTGAAATAATCAGATTTACTTGTCATATTTTTTCGTCAGGTAATCTTTAAATGCCCTGTAATCATTTCCCAGGAAGTCGAATTGTTCCTCTTTGTTTTCCAGTCCCTGCAGGCTGGGAGGCAAAACCGGATCAAAACCGAGGATGCGGGTGATCTCTTCCGGAAATTTTGCAGGATGGGCGGTTTCCAGGCTGATGAAAAGCTGTTCTTTATCATGCATTTTGCCTTCCGTGGCAAGATAGCGGTTAAGTCCTGCCCAGCCCACAGCTCCATGCGGTTCCAATAAAATATTATGGTCGACGTAAGCTTTTTTTATGGCTTCACGGGTTTCTTCATCGGTGATACTGACGGAAAACAGGTCTGTCCTCATTTTTTCCAGATCTGCCTGCCGGCTGATATGGCCTTTTTCGTCCATTACGCCACCATACATCGACACCAGTCGTGCCAGGTTGCTGGGATGGCCAACGTTCATAGCGCTGGAGATACAGTTCCTGGAAGGTTCAATCCTGCCATATTTCCCTGTTTGCAGGTAAACAGGAAATTCATCGTTTTCATTTACGGCAATGATGAACCTTTTAACCGGCAATCCCATTTTCATGGCCATCACACCTCCCATCATATCTCCGAAGTTACCGGAAGGCACGGAAAAGACGGCCCGGTCGTTCAGTCCGGTGTTTAGCCTCGACCAGGCATAGAAATAATACACCGTTTGAGGTATCAGCCGCCCTATATTTATGGAATTTGCCGAGGACAACTGAAGATGTTCCAGCTGGGGATCGGAAAAAGCTTCTTTCACGAGGGTCTGGCAATCATCGAACTTCCCGTCAACGGCGACGATCTGGACATTTTGTCCGAGTGTGGTCATTTGTTTCCGTTGCCGGACGGTGATTTCTTTTTCAGGAAATAGGACACAGACTTTAATATTATCCAGTCCGTAAAAGGCATTGGCAATAGCGCTTCCGGTATCGCCTGATGTGGCAGTCAGGATAAGAAGACTCCTGTTTTCCTTTTTCAGGAAGTATTGCATCAGCCTGCCCATCATTCTTGCGGCAAAATCCTTGAATGATGCGGTAGGTCCCCTGTCGAGCCTGAGTATATATTTTCTTTCATAAACAGGATCCAGGGGAACCGGATAGTCGTAGGCATTTTTGACCACCCATAGAAGATCCTCCTCACTGATCTGATCCAGAAGATACTTTTTCCCAACCTGGAAGGCAATTTCAGGATAGTTCATGTTCCGGAAGGCATCCAGTTCATCTTCGCTGAAAGCCGGAATGGTTTCCGGCATATAAAGTCCTTTGTCGGGAGCCAATCCCTTCAGCAGGGCTTGTCCGAAAGGTACGGGCTGTGCCTTCAGATTTGTGGAATGATATAGCAGCATTTATGTAATCTGTTGATTTTAATCCTGTTTCCTTGATAAAAGTGCAGATGATGCTCCTCCTGCAGAATATTCGGGTGAAGAAATGAAGAATTTCTTACCATCGAGTACCGATAGTGCCTGGTCGAGATCTGCAATAACATCGTCGGGATGTTCGGCGCCAACACAAAGCCTGATGAGGTTGGGAGGGATATTGGCTATTTTCCTGCCTTCTTCGCCTTGCTGGGAATGGGTGGAAATGGCCGGGATGGTTGCCACGGATTTGATCCTGCCCAGGTCGGTAGCCCGCCAGATGCGTTGCATACCGTCGAACATGTCTCGTGTGGGTTGTGCACCTCCTTTAACGCGGAACGACATCAGGTGACCAAATCGGTTCACTTTGCGACCGTAAAGTTCATCGATCTCAGAATCTACAAGAACAAGGTATTTCTTTGCCAGTTCATGCAAAGGATGAGCTTCCAGTCCTAGGTAATCTACCTGTTCAATATGCTTGTGTTTCTCCAGAAAATGGGCTACTTTCATGGTATTACGACTGCAAAGGTCCATGCGGGTACGTAATGTGCGGATGTCGTTAAGTCCAAGGACAGCGTTCATGGGAGAAATATTGGGACCATTATCCCGGTTGGGTAAGGTTTTCAGGTACATGGCAAAGTCAGCCTTCATAGCCTCGTTATTGATGTTTGATACCAGGTTTTTCCTGGAAATGACGGCGCCGGCAATACCAAATCCGCTTGTCATAATAGATTTCGTAGCCGACTGCACCACGATGTCGGCACCCCATTCTATCGGGCGCATCAGGGCCGGGGTAGCTACGGTAGCATCTACGATCATAGGTATGCCAAACTCATGGGCCAATTGGGCAACTTTTTCCAGATCGAAAAAAGCCTGTCCGGGATTGCTGGGCATTTCCCCATAAAGGAAACGGGTATTTTTATCAATCAGAGATCGCCATTCGTTAATATCGTTCGAGTTGACCACTTTCCGCCATTCAATGTGTCTTTCCTGGTCTTTACGGATAGCAAACTGCTGGAAAGTGCCTCCATAGACCTGGCAGGTAGCAACAAAATTGATCCTTTCCCCGGGATTATCCGGATCTACCACCAGAAAAGGATCCACGGCGCTTTGAATAGCTGCCATTCCAGAAGCTGTAGCAATACAGGAAGTTTCCTGTCCGGAGCCATATCCTTCCAGAAGAGCCAAAACACCTTCGAAATAATACATGCTTGGATTGGCAATGCGGGAATAGCACCAGGTGGGTATCTCATAACCCAGGGCAGCTTCCATCTCGTCGGCATCACGGTAAGCCTGAGAGGTTGACATGTAAATAGGTTCAATAATGGAACCCTGGTTAAAATCAAGGGATTCCTGCATAGAGTATACGCCGTGAACGGCTATGGTATCGAAGCGGCAGGCACGCATCCTGCGTAGATTCTCCTCATGCCAACTGGCAGCACGGCCGGCTGCGTTGATATAATACTGTTTTCCTTCCCTGTTCATCTGATTTGGATTAATGTATTTTATTAAGTATATCAAAGCATAAATTTACAATTTCGTTGGGAATGTAAGGGATGCAGGATACTATTTGAAATGTTTATAAATTGTAAGTATCGAACCACCTTAACCACGAAAGCTCTGATCATACCACCTCACCCCCGGC
>JAHJRE010000077.1 GCA_018831055.1 Bacteroidota bacterium | reverse complement strand
GGGTATAATGGTTTCAGGATGCAAGCATTTTTCCCGGGATCCGTAATAAGCTGAAAATCCACATTTCCGCTCTTGCTTCCGGTAATCCGGAAACACCCGGCGTCAAAACCAGAGGGAATCAACCTCATTTGAGTCCTTACCAATATGGTCTGTTCAGGATTGATATACTCCGATCCGGGCTCCGGACTAACCCATAAACCGGAGCTTGTCTGTGAAAACACACTTATAGCAACAGAAAAATAACAAACAACCAAAAACACAAACATTCTCATAACAAATACTATTTTAATACTCCGTCATCCCGGCGAAAGCCGGGACATCCCGGCGAAAGCCGGGACATCCCGGCGAAAGCCGGGACATCCCGGCGAAAGCCGGGTCACCCCGGCGAAAGCCGGGGCCTCCGGCGAAAGCCGGCCCGCCATAAAATTACTCCAAATTCCCTACATTTGCCACAAAAGATTTACTACATGAGAAGCAAACTATTCAACGGTTCTTTGATCCTCGTCATTTTTATGATCCTGGTTCAGGCGGTAATTGCCGATTCCATTACCGTCAGCGGGTTCGTATCCGGCACATGGGATGTCGATACAGTTTATGTAACAGATGATATTTCTATTCCGGAGGGGGAATCCCTGGTGATCTTTCCCGGAACCTTAATTCGCTTTGAAGGAATGTATGCCTTGTATGTAAGAGGTTCGTTGCAGGCGCAGGGACTTGAGGGTAACCCGGTCATTTTCAAGTCCGGCGACACAACCGGTTTCTCGGTAGATACCCTTGCCAGGGGAGGATGGAACGGGATACGGTTTTATTATACAGATCCGGGGGCTGACTCTTCTATCATGGAGTATTGCATATTCCATCATGGAAAAGCAGTTAGCCAGGACTCACTGCGCAATTACGGGGGAGCATTAAGCATTCAGTTTTTTGATAAAGTACGGATTGACCATTGCACGTTTGAGGACAATTTCGCTTTTTATAACGGTGGTGCCGTTTACCTGGAGGAGGCGGATGTGCTGATCCGGAATTCAGTATTCACAGGCAACCGCTGCGGCCCTCCCTATGACCCTTATGGCTATGGCGGGGCGGTATGCTCCGACCATTCGGAGGTAATCATCCTGGATAATTCTTTTAACGATAACTATTCAACCGGAGTGGGTGGGGCCGTCGCTATCCGTTTCCGGGATGCAAGGCTATGCAATAATTCATTTACCCTGAATTACAGCGCTTTGGGAGGTGCTGTGGGTTTCCTGCATTATTATGAGAATTTCCACAGCCAGTGTAATAATCTTTTCACACAAAACGGATCGGTCTTTTTTGGCGGTGGCATAGCCTGTATCGATGCAGGGCCGCTATTTGTCAACAATACCATAGCCTATAATCAGTCTGTTTATGGCGGGGGGTTGTATGTTAAGGATTCTCTGATTCCTGCCCTTTACAACTGTATCCTGTGGGGCAATACGGCCAGCGGTCCGGGACCCCAGGTATACCTGTGGGACAGCTATGCATCGGCCGACTTTTATTACTGCAATGTGCAGGGAGGCTGGGAGATGTTTGCCGGTAGCGGCGGTGGTGCGGGTTATACAGGTATTTATGAAAACAATATCCAGACCAACCCGGAATTTACCGATACCCTCAGCCATGACCTTACCCTATCAGCAGGATCTCCCTGCATTAACGCCGGAACACCGGATACTACCGGTTTGTTTTTGTATCCATATTGCCTGGCAGGAAATGCCCGTGTTATAGGAGGCAGGATTGATATGGGTTGCTATGAATCCCTTTTCACGGGATTGCAGCCTTCTTCTGCCCTTAGCAGGCCGGGAATAATCCGCATCTTTCCAAACCCAGCCCAGTCGGAAACCAGAATAGAGTTCTTCCTGGAAAATATTCAATATTTGGAATTAAGCGTATATGACATTTCCGGACGCCTCGTTAAAAGGGAAAACCTGGGTTTATTTCCTGAAGGGTTAGGCCAGACTATATGGAATCCTGATGTGAAACCAGGAACATACATCATCTGCTTTCGTTCAGGAAGCGGTGAATCCTGGTCGAAACTGGTGGTTTCAGAATAGGATTAATACCTGACCATCTTGCCCATCAGGCATTGATCCTGTGAAAACAGGCGTATCAGATATACCCCTGCAGGCCATGACGAGGCATCCAGTTCTATCCTGGAGGAACGGCTATTCCCTGATTCAATCAATTGTCCGTTGAGGTTATATACCCGGTATGATTGTATATCCCATGGAGCTTCCAGGAAAAAGCAGTCTTTAACAGGATTCGGAAAAAGCAATACGGCAGGTTGTGTTTCTCCCATGAGCGGCAGGCCGACCCCGGTATAGGTACTGAAGCAAACTTCGTTAACGTAAGCAAGTGTGGTATATCCAGCCGGGTTCCAGGCAGCAATGTTGAGAAAGCCAAATTTTACCGGCCCGGGAATGCCGTTATTGCCGGTTGACCAGGGATATTCGTGGATCAGCATGCCATCCAGCCACACCTGACAAAGGTCGGCATCCAGGTCAATATGTATTTCCAGATGCTGCCATTCCCCCTGATCATAAGCGAATGAGGCCGAAGCTATCCCACCTGCATTTAAGCTGCCGGTGCCATCGGCTTCCAGAAATATTTCCAGTCCGTAATAAAACCCCATAATGCCGACTTCTTTCTGGAGGTTCAGGTAGGCGGTATGATCCGGGGCTACCATAATGTTCATCTGCAGCACATGATATCCGTCGGTAAAGCTTTCCCAGGAAAAAGCCTTATAGATGTTTGTCTGATCTTCGATCTTCAGCGACTGATGGAAGGCAATATCTTCCGAAACATATGCATCTTCTGAGGTGCCGGGCACATCGTCCCAGGTTTTCCAGAGGGGGGATTGAAGACAAATATATTCTCCTGCGGTGAACATTTCATATTGTTCGCAATCCTGAACAGGGATCAGGAAGAAATTATCGAGATACAAAGGTGCCCCCCCGGTTGCGTGGATCTCAAAAGATTCCAATACCTTGAACCCTGGGCTGCCGTTGCTTTGCATGGAGAATTGCCCTTCATATATGAGGGCTTCGTTAAAGAAGAGGTAATAATAATCCGATCCCAGGTCAATCCATGCCTGGAAATTATTCCAGTAGGATGGAACCCAGGGGACTGTAATAAGGGTGCCTCCGGCATGAAGCGTGCACGTAGCGGAAGAAAAATCAAACCGGCAAGCAATCGCACCAACCTGTCTTATAAAAATATCCCCGGTAAACAATGGGTCGATGAAAAGATCACAGCTCAAAAGATGATGCCCATTGTATTTATAGGCATAAAATATTGTATGATCTCCATTCACCATAACCACGGAATTGGGATGGCTTCGGGGATTTAGGTTTGTTATACCCGGATCGATCAGTGAACCGGGGGTAAAGTCATAAGGGATCCAGCAAGGATCCTGCTGGCAAAGCTTCTGGGTTATGTTGAGATGATCGAATCCTGAATAATACGGGTAACATTCTTCATATCCCCCGTAACGCAGGAATTGATAAATGTCCAGGATGAGGTTATTTCTTACCGAAGCATCCTGAATGGCCGCAAATGAAGCAGTTGTAAAAAATGCACGGTACGATCCGGCATCATATTGTACAGCGCATGGCCCGGTCAGAGAAGTGCCGTTTGCTTCCAACGCTGCCTGACTTACCGACCATGTGATCCTGTCAACATACAAACCTTCACGGGTTGCTGTTGAAAAAATGTCTTCCAGGAAAAAATCATAACCCTCAGCCAGGGTTCCTGAAACCCCTGTAATATTCAGAAGATCAGGAGCATTAACTACCCAGACATCGTATTCTACCGTCAACAGCCCCAGGTAATTCCTGGGAAAATCATCTTCCCCAAAACCCGATGGGTACCGGTCGTAAAGATAATCCTGGGAAGAAAGAAATAGCTTACCCCCATTATTGAGGTAAGCAGATAATTGTATCTCATCTTCCACGGTGAGGGTAGATTGCATGGAGTACACTTCACCGGTAAACCAGATCACTACCGGATAGTGTTGCATGACTTCAAATGATGGGCCATTGTCGGCCTGTTGGGCAACTTCCCAGTAATCATAGTTTAGCCCGTTGGCATCAAGCGCATCCATAAACCTGGGCCAGCAGTCGGTAAAAGCCGGGTTCCAAGCGCTACCGTCACGGTCAACCACCAGAATGTCAGTTGCCTGAGTTTCCTGAAATATCAGGATACTCAAAATGACTAATGCTAAAATAATTCGTTTCATGGTTTTATTTGTATAGAGTTACTAAAGATACGATATTTCACCGTATGAAATCAATAGTAAGTTTTTGAAAATACCAGTCAGATTTATTTAAATCAATTATCAATAAAGTAAATCCTCACATATTTAAATCATTCGATCAAAAAAATTTTTATAATTTCGGCCCTTTAAGGATTTCAAGATGAACAAAACCTGTCCGAATTATAAAACATGCCGTCTTGTCACCACCGTGAAAGTAATGGATGATAATGTGTCGAAACTCAAATACATCGAACATTTTTGTAAAGGTGAGGGTGATCCATGGGAGGGTTGTAAACGGTTTGTAACAAAGAACAGGTACGACCTTTGTCCGGATTTTGTATTACCGGATTCGACAATGTCTCCCGAAGAAATCCTGGATAAATTTGAAGAGGAAATAGTTAACAATAATTAAAAGGTATTTATATGGCTACCCTGGAGATTGAAGGAAGAATATTTGAAGTGGATGGTGATGGCTTCCTGCAGGATCCTCACATCTGGGATGAGGAGGTTGCGAGGTTAATTGCGCGTTATGATGGCATAGAAGAGATGAATGACAAGCATTGGGCAATAGTTAACGTTATCCGTAAGAACTGGGAGGAAAAGGGTATGGCTCCTATGGTGAGAACGATTTGCCAGGATACGGGAGTCAGGTTAAGAGAGATCTATGAACTTTTCCCCCTTGGCCCTGCCCGCGGTGCCTGCCGTGTTGCCGGTCTGCCCAAACCCGATGGTTGTGTGTAACGGATAATCTATTACTTATGCATTGGTATCTATGGTTGACACTGTTTTCACTTGCAGTTTGCCTGATAAGCTGCCTTTATCATTTCATCCTCCTGCTGCGTGCAGGAAAACCAATTGATTTTTCAGCTCCTGCAGGAACCACAGGCAACGCAATACGTTATTCTTTTTCGGGGGCTATGAGCCCAAAGAAAAAGGAATCGGCTTATCTGCATCTTCCTACTTATACTGCAGGAATTTTTTATCATATAGGGACTTTTCTTTCCATTTTCCTGTTTTTCCTTTTCCTGTTTTCTTTTTACCCAACCGGGATAATAAAATGGTTACTGGGAGGGGTTCTGGCTGTGTCGTCATTCAGCGGACTGGCAATATTAATTAAAAGGATACTGGGAAAGCAGTTGCGCAGTTTGTCAAACCCGGATGATTTTATTTCAAATCTCCTGGTAACAGGATTTCAGGTTCTTACTTTACTTTCCTTATTCCTGGATAATGTCAGACCGTTGTATTATATCGGTGTTAGTTTATTACTGCTTTACCTGCCATTAGGTAAGCTTAAACATACGGTATACTTTTTTGCGGCCCGCTATCAGCTCGGGTATTTTTACGGTTGGCGCGGCGTATGGCCTCCCAGGAAGATCAATAATCAGAGTGAATGAGCGACTTTAACGGTGAAATAATGAAGAAAGGGCTGGAGCCGTTGGAAGTCAACGGAAACTCCCGCCTGCTGACACATCTGAACAGTTGTGTTCATTGCGGTCTTTGTGCGGAAAGTTGCGTCTATTACCAGGTTTACGGTGATGAACGCTTTGTCCCGGCTAAAAAAGTGGATATTGTTGCTTCCATATATCGCAGGTATCATACTTTTTCGGGAAAATATTTCCCATGGCTGACCGGGGCCCGTGAACTGAACGAAGCCACCATCGAAGAAATGGTGGATCTGCTTTACGGTTCCTGCACCATGTGCGATCGCTGTACGGTGCACTGCTCCATCGGGGTGGATATCGGGTACCTGGTAAGGACAGGCAGGACCATGCTGGCCAACATGGGCTATGTCCCCGCTACGCTTCAATCGACGGTGAATGCTGCCATGACCACAGGCAACAATATGTCGATACCCACACAGGAGCTGGTGGATACCGTTCAATGGCTGGAAGAAGACCTCCGTTTTGAGGTGAACGATGATAATGCTTGTATTCCACTTGATCAGAATGATAAGGACATCCTGTATACACTGAACCCCAGGGAACCCAAGTTTTTCCCTTTATCCATTTCTGCTATGGCCAAAGTGTTTTATGCGGCTGGGGAAAGCTGGTCCTTATCAACCCGTATGTACGATGTAACCAATTATGCTTATTTTTCAGGAAATAATGAGGAAGCAAGGGAGATAGCACGGCGTCTTCATGATGAGATGGAGATAAGGGGTGCAAAACGCTGCGTTCTTGCCGAATGCGGTCACGGCTCCCGTTCTTTCCGCTGGGAAGGCCCCAATTACATGGGAAAGGAATATCCTTTTGAAACCCTTACCTCTGTTGAACTCCTGGCAGAATACATCCGCATCGGTAAAATAAAGACCGACCCGGAAAAGAATACCGAAAGGGTTACTCTCCATGACCCCTGCAACCTTGTCAGGAGCGGTGGTATTGTCGATGAGCAGCGCTATATCCTGAAACATACCGTAAAAGATTTCGTGGAGATGACCCCTCATGGCACCGATAACCTTTGTTGCGGTGGGGGCGGTGGACAACTTTCCATGAGCGAATATAACGAGCGCAGGATGAAAATTGGCGGCCTGAAAGCCGAACAGATCCGTAAGACAGGGGCCAAAATCGTTGTTACACCCTGCCATAACTGCGTTGATCAGTTGATCCAGATCAATGCCGCGTATAAACTGGGTGTGCAGATCAAGACCCTTGCTGAAGTGGTTGCCGATGCACTCATCCTGGAAAACAATAAACAATAAACCATTGACCCAAACAAGCTGTTATGAGCAAACTTATTTATCTCGACAATTCCGCTACAACCTTTCCCAAACCGGAAGTGGTGTATGATTACATGGACAAGTTTTACCGGAAACACGGGGTAAACCCCGGCCGATCAGGGTTTGATGCGGCTATTGAGACGGAAGAGATCGTTTACAATACCCGTAAACTTTTAATGGAACTGTTTAACGGAGACGGTGACCCTAACAGGCTTACATTCAGTTATAACGCGAGCGATTCTCTCAACATGATCCTGCTGGGAATGGCAGAAAAAGGCGATCATGTGATTACTACCATGCTGGAGCATAACTCTGTCCTCCGCCCACTCTATCATTTGGAGATGGATGGAATTATCGAAGTTACTCATGTTCCCTTTGATGCCAGCGGCTTTGTCAACCCGGATGATATCCGCAAAGCTTTGAAAAAGAACACCAAAATGGTGGTGGTGAACCACAGCTCCAACGTGATTGGTACGATTCAGCCACTCATGGAGATCGGAAAGATATGCAAAGAAAACGGGGTGTTTTTTGTTGTCGACGGGTCGCAGAGTGCCGGCGCCACCCCGGTGGATATGCAGGCCATGGGCATCGATGCCTTTGCTTTCACCGGTCATAAATGCCTGATGGGCCCTACCGGAATTGGTGGTTCCTATATCATGGATAACATCCCTGTCAGAGGTACCCGCTTCGGAGGCACCGGGGTCAGGTCTGCCCAGAAAACCCACCTCTCGGAATTCCCTTACCGCATGGAATGCGGTACACTGAATATTGTCGGGGTAGCCGGGCTTTATGCCGGTACCAAATGGGTGATGGAACAGGGGATAGAAAACCTCCACCACAAGGAGATTACCTTATGGGACAAACTCCGCAAAGGCCTGTCGGAAATAGAAAATATCACAATATACTGTGCTAAGGGCATAGAAAACCAAAATCCTGTGCTGAGTTTCAATGTGAAGGGATTCGAATCCGGTGATGTTGGGACCATGCTGGATGTAGATTACAATATCGCCTGCCGTACCGGATTGCAGTGCGCTCCGCTGGTACACGTAGGGCTGGGTACCGACCAGATTCATGGAACCGTGCGCCTTAGTATCGGTCCGTTCAATACGGATGAGCATGTCGATATGGCTATTGAAGCTGTGAAGGACATTGCTTCCATCCCAAGATAGGTCTCTTAATCGGCTTTACCGCCAAAATTAAAGGTTGCTCCCAGGAAGAAGCTTAACCCGTTGTATAGCACGTTCATGTTGTTTTCACGTGTTCCCTGGAGAGGTTTTTGTTCACTTTGATTATACTCCACCGGATTGCTCAGGTTCATGAGTTGCTTCTTGCCCTTGTCGTAACCAAAAGAGTATTGTATTCCCCATAAAATAACGTTTTGTTTGATTTTTATCCTGAATCCGCTGGTCAGGTGGTAAACGTTGATGGAGTAGTTATCCGTCCGGTTACCATCGATGACAACGCCTTTAAGGAAATTAAAGTCGGTCTTAAACCCTGCCAGCAGCAGTACCTTTGGTGATATGATCCATCGGTATCCTGTTGCCAGATTGATCAGATCCCTGGCGGCTGCCTTGTAGGTCATCCAGGAAGCGGAATCAACACCTATGACTCCTTCCGGCATGGGAGCCGGATATCCGTCTCCATGTAACATCTCATAAACCGGTAAGGCAGCAAAATATTCGGCCGTCAGGAAAAACGACTTGTCGGGTTGCGTCGGGGAATTGAAGGTGGCGCCAATGGCAAGTGAAAATGGAGTGCGATACCTGACTTTCAGTTCCTTGCGCGACATTGTTCCTGCAAAAGAATAATCCGGCAGGAAAGTGATGCCATCAGGGCTTGTGATGTTGTTCTGCTTAATGAGCCTGCTCGCATACTTGCCACCGGTGAAGAGATTTGCCGATGGAAGTGAAATATTCATTCCCAACCGGATGAAGCGAAAACGATAGGCAGCGCCAAACTTCCATACCAGACTGAAATTGTCGAATCGTATCTCATCATATTCCGCATAGGATGCATCATAAGCCGGCACCTGTGACCCCGGCGGCCCGACCGAATCGGTAAGAGGTATGGCTTCAATGTCAAGATCACGCAGGCTCCTTACCGATTTCACCGAGACCAGCGCGCTGGTGCCTACCCAAAACCTATCGCTGAACTGATAGGAAAACCCGGCCCCGAAATAATCATCACGGTAATTGTTTTCCTGTACATATGAAGCGTAATATCTTTCCTCTCCGGGTAATTCTGTGAGGATATCCATATGCTCATCTTCGGTATAAGAAAACCTTACCTGGTTATTGGCTACATTCATGAATGCCAGTTCCATGCTTACCTTTGGAAATCTCTTGAAATCGAGAAGATAAGATATAAACCGGGGCTGAGCCATGAACTTGGTTTTGTTAAGGTCAAGATCATCCCCCACTGCATTTTTAAGATTGTACATGGAAAGGGAGAACAAGCTCACGCTCACAGACAGCCTTGATTCTGTGATCTCGGAAATATTAGCGGGATTATAGTAAATAGAAGCCACGCCTGCATCACCTCCCACTACTGCACCTGCCAGCATCGACGATTCATCGTTGAAATTCTGCGACCAGTAACGGTCGATCTGTGCTGATAAATGTGCGGAGATACTCAGGAAGATGATGCAGGATATGGCTATGCGCTGCGTCATATCTTTCCTATAATTCTCTGATTTTTATGTTCCTGAACCATACATCGTCGCCGTGGTCCTGCAATCCTATATGGCCTTCTTCCGCCGTATTGACGAAAAGCTCATAATCCTTGAACTTGCTGTTGGCAACCATATTCTTCCAGTCGTCGGTCCAGAGGTGATACTCCAGCACCTGTTCGCCGTTCATCCAGTGGACGACGGTTCCGTTGTAAACCATGATCTTCACGGAGTTCCATTCTCCCGGGCCTTTGGCGTTCTGGGGTTCGGCAGGGATCAGGTCGTATAATGCACCGGCCTGACGGTTGCCCTGAATGCCCAGCACGGCATCGGGATGGTTGATGTTATCCAGGATCTGCATCTCGGGAGAGTTTTTCCAGATGGGCTCGCCTTCCACTTCCCTGGCCAGGTAAAAAATACCGCTGTTACCTCCGGTATCTACCTTCCATTCCAATGCCAGCTCGAAGTTTTTAAACTTGTCCTTAGTGATGATGTCCCCTCCTTGTCCGGCCTCTCCACGGCCTGAACCAATCACGTGGATGGTTCCGTCAACCACTTCCCAACCACCGGGGAATTCTTCTTTGTTGTATCCTCTCCATTGATCGGGGTTCTCGCCGTCGAAAAGGAGTATCCAGCCCTGGGCTGTTTCATCCTGGGTAAGGGTGTTGGGTGCAATTACTTCTTCCATAACCTGTTCTTCTTCTGCGACATCCTGGGTCTGCTTGGTTTGCATATTGCAGGAAACCAGGATGGCAGGGATAATACAAAATAATAATACTTTCTTCATAATATTGATATTTAGGTTTTACATGGTCCAGCCTTCACGGTAGGTGTGTTTGATATAACTTTCCGCGGCTTGTTTCGCGTTCATTGTTTCCCGTTGGGTATCGAAATGCGGGTGTCCGTCGATGACGGCAAACTTATCGGAAGTGACGACACGGATCTCATCGGTATCGGAGATATTGGTAAAGCGCATGTTCTCGCCATCCCACAGGAGTTCCCGTTTGAGATCCTGCAGCCTGACTGCCACCACACCCATAACCACCATTTCGTTCAGCGGGCCGGAGTATCCGAAGTATGAGCTGGTTTCGACGCGGTTTTCCGGGCTTTCCTTGCATGCCCTGATCCAGTCCTTGATATGGCCTTCTTCCACACGGCGCATGGTCGGGGCCGGGCGCTGATATGCTTCGTCCATAGATAAGGGTAGGAGGAAGGGGTTTTTGCCGTAACAACCGCACATGATCTTTCCTTTGGTTCCGATGAAAAGACAACCACCGCTTTCATCCCTGCCCATGATCTCTCCTTCGGGAAGCTCTTCCGGTCGTGGAGGGAGGAGCCCACCGTCCCACCATGTCACCTTTACCTCCGGCATACCAACTGCGGGGAGGTTTTCCCGTGCAGGGAAAGTGTAGGTTACCACCTCCGCTACCGGTGCAGATTCTGTGTTCAGCAGGGTGGAGGAACCCTGTACCTTGGATGGATATTTCAGCTTTAGCGCCATGAATACTGGATCCATGATATGGCAGGCCATATCACCTAAGGCTCCCGTGCCAAAGTCCCACCAACCCCTCCAGTTCCAGGGATGGTAAATGGAGTTGTATGGGCGGACAGGAGCGGGCCCCAGGAAAAGATCCCAGTTCAGGGTGTCGGGAGGTATCATCACTTCAGCAGGTCTTTCCAGGCCCTGAGGCCAGATCGGACGGTTGGTCCAGCAGTGTACTTCGCTTATCTCGCCGATGGATCCGTCCCAGATCCATTCGCAGACCTTCCGTATGCCCTCTCCTGAGTTACCCTGGTTGCCCATCTGGGTGGCTACCTTGTATTCACGGGCAATCTCAGCCATCTGCCTTGATTCCCAAACAGAATGGGTCAGGGGCTTCTCGCAGTAAACATGCTTGCCCATCTTCATAGCATTGATGGAGACGATGGCATGGCTGTGATCCGGGGTGCCGACGATCACCGCATCGATGTCTTTTCCCATTTCATCGAGCATCAAACGCCAGTCCCAGTATTTCTTTGCATCCGGGAACTCAGAGAAAAGCTGGCCGGCATATTTCCAGTCGACATCACACAAGGCAACAATGTTTTCTCCACTGGCTTCCCTGACAACGCTTCCACCGCGGCCGCCCACGCCGACACCGGCAATGTTCAGCCTGTCGCTCGGGACTTTATGTCCCAAACCGGATATTACATAACTCGGAAGAATGGTAAACGCCGCAGCCGCAGTCGCTGTGTTGCGGATGAAATCCCGGCGGCTCAGCCCACCGGAAGTGTTTTTGGGTGATTTTGGGGTCATGATCTATTATATTGTTATATGGTTATATTGTTATATGGCTTGCCCCGCTGGTCCCGATGAAAATCGGGGACGTAAGTCGGGGTTATATCCAGCTTCCCAGCCCCCAGAACCCCAGCTCCCAGAACCCCAGCCCCCAGAACCCCAGCCCCCAGCCCCCAGCTCCCAGGACCCCAGCCCCCTGTTACCTATCCCTTGCAACCTGCCCCCTTTATC
>JAHJRE010000076.1 GCA_018831055.1 Bacteroidota bacterium | reverse complement strand
CTAAGCGACCCGTTTGTACCCAGGTTCCCTCCGTATTTGTTGAATATGGCTCTTATGTTACTTACGGTGCGTTGCAGGTTGTCCGTGGTACATTCAACATATACGGCAATACCGTTGGGAAGATACCCTTCATAGGTTGTCTCCACGAAATCTGAACCGTCTTTTTCCTTTCCGGCATTGATCGCGCGTATGATGTTGTCCTTGGGCATGCTGGCCCCTTTGGCATTGGATATGGCCAATCGCAGCCTTGGATTGCCTTCCGGGTCAGGCCCGCCTTCTTTGACTGCTATCCTTATATCTTTGATGATCCTGGAGAAGATCTTGGACCGCTTTGCATCCAACGCTCCTTTCTTTCTTTTAATCGTTGACCATTTATTATGACCTGACATGGGATTTGTGTTTAATTGGTTGCGAATCTTTTAATTAAAAATCGAAATCAATGGGCAAAATTAATAAAAAAGAGACTGCCATTTGCAACGGCAGTCTCTAAAAAAAAGTAACGGTTCAGGTGTATCTTTACCAGCCAACCAAAGACAATCCTACTTCAAAGGGGTACAACTCGGGACCTTTATTTTCCCGGAAAAGCGTTGTAAATGAATAATTGGCAAAAAGATTCACAAAACCCCATCCAACTCTTACTGTCCCTGAAAGCTTGAACGGATTCAGATGAAAATCATCAAAGTCTTTTGAAATGGAAGTGCCCGGAGAGGTCGCTTTCCATTTATCTTCATATTTATCCGTATCTGGGTTGTACCAGGTCAGATAGTATTCTTTGTTGAATTCCTCAAAATATTTCTTGGTATGAGAGGAAAACCGGATTCCAAATACAACACCTGCACCGAAATGGAAACTGTTTGCCTTACAGTATTCATTGGTCTGCCATTCGAAGATAAGCGGAATGGTAAGATAGTTGATTACAAGTTTGGATTTTCTCTCAGATACACCCCTGTCTATATATCCAACCAGGGTCGATGAATCGGATGTTAACGTTGTCTGTTCCCGGAATCGGTAATTATGTGAACTAAACCCGATACCGGTCAGAAATCCGAATTTCTTGTTTTTTGTAAGCGCAAAATTCTGATCCCAGATATTCATATTTACCACCAGTGATTTTTCCATCCTGAGATCCAGATATTCATATTCCTTCGGAAAATCCATATTGTAATCTTTTGTCAGGAAACCGTTCACACCCAGTTCAACCCCGGCCCAATGACCGTTGAATTTCTGACGGCAGCATTTCCGGTATTTGACGTTCCCATCTTCGTCGACAATGATCTTGTGCCTCCCAACCGTGACCTGGGTGGAATCGTCTTCAATTACCTCAACAACCAGACCGGCAACCTTCACTTCGGTCGTATCGTTGTGAGCACTGCTTTCCACTTTGGCGGCTTCCTTAGTCTTTTCTTTTGTGCTTGGTTTGTCCGTTTCCTGGGCGTAGGAGCCGGTAACCGTCCATATGCAAATGATCATACTTGCAAATAAGATTCTTGCTATTCTCTTCCTTAACATGGTTGTAGTGTTTTAAAGTTCGACTTTTTGTGTTGAGACGTTTACTGTATTTTTTTTGTTACAGCAGGAAGGATTCTTTTTTACCGGTCAGGGGGTTAACGCAATATTAATCTCATCTCTTTCCTGGATGGTTATAAAGCGGGTTTTACCATTTTTATTAACCTCGCGGACCAGCTCATAGTCATTATTGGTTAAAAAGTTATAACCCTTGATGCCACTTTCTGCCACATCCCAGAATGTGATCTTTTCCTTGTCATCAAAGTCTATTATCTCTTTTGCCGGATCGAGTCTGTTTGAGATTTTCCCGCTGAGATTCCTTAGTATCTTCCCAACCAGGGTTTTGGATTTTGGGTTTTCATTTGTTTGGACATTATTTGAGGAAATATCCGTATCCATGGCCAGAAGTTGATCAGCAGAAAGTGTTTTGGCTATTGGCGGCATTGCTGTATGGGGTAATTTGATGCTACTACAGCTTTGGAATTGGATCCTGCTTATGGTGTATCCATTTCTTGCTTCAGGGAGATTTGCTAATTCAATACGGATGGCGGGTGGAGGAGGAGCTATCTGTTCCGAAAGCTCTATGCCTGCGGAAGTTTTAGGATGTAAAACAAAGATATTGTCATTTTGCGTGCGATCAGTATTCTTTTGCCCTGTATGCCAAATCAGAGCTCCTGTTCCTGCCAGTAAAAGAAAAACAGCTGCTATTTTGATAAAATACTTTGTTCCGGCAGAAAAATTTATCATTGCCGCACCCGATGTCTTTTTCAGACTTTTTTTCCCGTGAAAGTGAATCTCAGTTTCCGGTGTGAGTTTAATTTGCCTGAATGAATTGAGTAAAGCGTTTGCTTCGGGATTATTCCCAAGGTATTTCCTGAATTTACCGGTATCGGCAGGTGAGAGCTCATTTTCCAGGAAAGCAATGCAATAAAGGTGAAGATTTTCCTGGTTTATTTCAGCATCCGATGCGATGAATTCAACCTTAAGGCTTTGTTTGAAAGGATACTTGATGTGCTTGTCCGGTTTAAGGATACAGGATCCCATTTTATTCAGTTCCAACTCAAGATCCGGATTTTCAGCGAGGAATAATTGCAATTGAGCAACTTCTTCCTGCGTTAACTGCCCTTCCAGGTAGCTTAGAAAGTGCTCTTCGTAATTATTTCTGCTTATTCTCATTTTCAAACAATCAGTTCGGGTGTTACCAAATATTTTTGCATGGCCATCCTGGCCCGGTATATATACACTTTAACCTGAGATTCAGTGAGATCACAAATGCCGGAGATTTCCTGGTAACTATATCCTTCATAATCTCTTAACAGCAATACCGATCGTTGGATCTCCGGGAGCTTTTCCAGGGCTTTGTTTAAGATTTCCGGTAAATCAAAGCTTTCTGAAGGATCTGCATGTCCTATATCTTTTGAAGCCAAATAGTTGATCGCATGCTTTTCTCTTCGCAGATTATCAATCATGGTATGATAAGCTGTGGAAAATAAATACGTTCTGGCTTTTTCAAACGAAACCTCTCCCGATTTGATCCACAGCTTTTCAAAAGAATCCTGAACAATATCTTTCGATTTATCCTCATTTTTTAAGTTCTTGAGAATAAAACGATAAACACCATCGGCATAAAGTTCCACTATTTTGTTAAACTCCCCTGCGGTCATTTTGCTGGTTTCACCGGAAATCGTTCTTTTTTTTAAGGACGTTTATGTTTCGTGAAAGTTACAAAGAAAAAAGATGATTTCGGATTATCGATAATTGTGCACGAATATTCAACTATAACACTATAATATTCATTTGTTTAATTCCTGACTACTTATATAATTATGGTATAAAAAATGTATATTTGCAAAATGAGTATCAGGAATGATAAATACCAAGTTACCTGTTCTATGTTTACAGGCTGTAGGTTACAGGCTACAGGTAGTGTAGGTGATGAGTGATGAGTTGTCGCTTGCAACCTGTCGCCTGTAACTTTGTGTTAATATTTCCCGATACTTATAATTTGCAATTGTGTTAATCAGGTCATATCTTTTTTTAATTTCTAACGTATAAAGAACTAATTTGGGTAATATGCTTCAAATCAAAAGGCCGATTCCCTTAATCTAAACTAAATCGAATTGCCCGAAAAGTACGCTGAAAATATCAGAAAGAATAAGGATATTGCGGCATTCATTGCCGCAAGCATCAGTGATACCATCTGGATGATACCTTTCGACCCGGCGGAGGAAAGTTTTGTCAGTCAGTCGGTATATCCCTTGCTTGGTTATCAACCTGATGAATTTTTGGTCTTGAATCCTTCACAGGTATTCAATGAAGAATCGCTTGAAATGTTCCGGCAGGTTATTGATTATTTCAGGGAAATACGTTTTCCATTACGAGATAACGGAGAACCACAGAAATATGCCAGGATTTTTGAATTCCGGATGATTCACTCCAGTGCTGAAACTATATGGGTAGAAGCTTCAGTTAATATTTATTGTGCAGCTACAGGAGAGCCTTTAGGTGTTTTAATGGCTTTGAGAGACGTATCCAGGAGGAAGAAACTGGAAGAGGATTACACAAAGCAACTGAACAAGCAGGTCGAGCTAAATAACTTTAAATCACAGGTAATTTCAACTATTTCTCATGAGTTTCGTACTCCTATCTCAGTCATTTATTCTAATCTGCAATTACTGAAAAAATTCAGATATAATTTAGACCAGAGCATTCAGAACGATGCCTTCGAACTTACCACCATGGCAATACATTCTTTATCCAAAACCCTCGACAATCTTGCTTTGTTGAATCAATCCAATAAGGGAGTCCTGGGTTTTGAAATGCAGGATGTTCAGTTGATCATTGAATGTGAAAAAATTGCTACAGAAATTTCTTCCATTCAGCAAAATCAAGGAAGAATTTTAACTAAATTTGACTTTCCTGATATATCGGTTAAAACCGACAACAAATTACTGCATCATATTTTGAGCAATTTGTTGGTTAACGGGCTGAAATTCTCACCGGAAGGGAAACCGGTTGAGTTTACTGTCAGGCAAAATGGGGACCTGGTTGAATTCCGAATAAAGGATGAGGGGATCGGAATTCCTGATGATGAGTTGAGCCAGGTGTTTGAGTCATTTTATCGCGGATCAAACACCCGTGGAATAAAAGGAACCGGTTTGGGATTATCCATCGTTAAAAGATGTGTTGATCTCTTAAAAGGGAATATAAATATTATTAGTAAGTTGGATAAAGGTACCGAAGTAATCGTAAATATACCCTATGAACGATCAGAACAATAAAAAGGTCATTCTTATCATCGAAGATGACCACCATCTGGCAAAAGCCATAAGCAATTTGATCAGAATACAGGAAGTCTATGATGCCTATGTGGCTGAAAATGGTTCCATTGGCATACAGAAAGCTTTTGAACTGGTCCCTGATCTGATCCTTTGCGATATTGGTATGTCAGATATTGACGGATATCAGGTGTTTAAAATCCTTAAGGAGAGCTCCATCACTTCAATGATCCCGTTTATTTTCCTCACAGGCAGGTCTGAACTCGATGATATTCGGCTTGGTTTGCAGCTGGGAGCGGATGATTATATCGTTAAACCTTTTCAGAATGACGAGTTGTTGGGCTCCATAAAAACACGACTTACCAAATACGATAAGTTTTTGGAGATGAGCCGGAAAAACTTTCAGGCCTTGATCAATATTTCTCCAAATGCTATTTTTATACTGAATGAGAATGGTTTTGTGGATGTCAGCCCAAGTTTTAGTAAAATATTCGGGTATCAGAAGGAAGCAATGTTGGGGAAAAACCTGACGGAGATCATCGCTGAAAGCGACCGCGATAAAATTAAAGGTGAATTATCAAAAATTTTAAAAGGGATAGAAGATTCGGTATCTACAAAATGTGTCGTACTGAGCAGGAATAAAGATAGATCTGACAGTAGCATTTTCCTGCAAAAAGGCCTTTCAATTAAAGGAAAACCGAATATAATCGGAGTTTTGGTTGAAGAGAGCGAGAACCATGATAAATCCTCACACCTTCTGAATGAGGATGAAATAAAAAAAGAATTACGCAGAATATCCGATTATCTCAATGAGAATCAGTCTGATGTTTCAGAAGAGCTGGTGAGTCAACTAAAACAGGTCTATCAAAGCTACAGCCAGGCCAATGTATCTAAAGATGAAGAACCTGTTGAACTCTCCAAACGGGAAAAAGAGGTATTGCTGCTTGCATGCAAAGGACACCCCATCAAACAAATTGCCGATGAACTCTTCATTTCCGATCGAACGGTTGAGAAACACAGAGCTAACCTTATGGCTAAAACAAACTCAAAGAATATTGTTGAGGTGATCATTTATGCGATAAAAAACAATCTGATCGAAATTTGATCCCCTTCCTTTCTGCCTTTATAGAGCGTTTCTTTCCAAATCAGTGAAAATACCCATTGCTTTTGCATCGCGGATTGCCTTTTTTTGTAGTGTTTATAAAGAACTGATTTGAATCATCTGACCCAAACCTATAAAATGTCTGATTTCTCTCATAACACACGGAAAAAGGTACTCGTTATCGAGGATGATATAGGTTTGGTAAGAACCTTAAATAATCTTCTCCAGATAGAAGGTTACGATGTTATAACGGCAAGCGATGGTGATGCTGCCATAAGAATTGCTTTTTCGGAAATGCCCGATCTTATTATCTGCGATATTGTGATGACTAAAATCAATGGTTATGATGTGCTTAGGGTTCTGAAAAATGCTACCAAAACATCTCGTATCCCTTTTATTTATCTTACAGGAAAAGTTAAGGAAAAAGAAAAACAATATGGTTTGCAGTTAGGTGCCGATGAATATATGTGTAAACCGTTTGAGTATGATGACCTCCTGGAAACTATTACCCGTCTGCTCAGCCCTCAGGATACACATAAAAGCCAAATATTTAAGCAGTTAGGTGACGGGCCTAAGTTTTCATTTCTCAGCTTTTAATCCCGTTGTTAATAATTATTCTGAAGTTTTTGTCGTAAGTAATTTGAAATTAACTCATTATAAAGGGTGAAAATACTTATTGACAATGTCCTGTTAATTTCTTTTCTTTGTAAATATTTTTATTTAGCCCTGAAAAAAGCGAAAGCATGAAACAGTCTCTATATATATTGATGTTGTTGCCCATGTTTTTTATTTCTATCCATTTACAAGGGCAAAACACTGAAGCTTATAATTCAAACGCTTCTCAGATTGAACAGATACCTTTCTCTCCTTCTATGTCAGATTACTTTTATACCAATTATGATGATAACGGTATTCTGGCTGAAGACAGAAACTATAATGATCCATTTACAGTTGCATTCAAAACCGCCACCACTAAATCTTTGATATCATCCGGAAAGATTCAGCTTGTACCGCAGGATTATAATAGTTTGTCAGCAGGGATCTCTCCTTATAATCCTTTCTTTCCTCTCTACAGCAAAACTTCTTTAGATACTGTTGTACAATTGAATGTTGTTAATGTTTTTGGTTTTTATCTCGATTTGGTAGCGGCTAACCCGGATTCTCTCAATTCGGTTGAAAAAATTTCCAAAGAGCAGAGAGAAAACTATGCAACCCTCAATACTCATATCTTCATCCCCGATGATTTTGAAAGAAACTACGGCAGACCCTATTATGAGATTTTTACCCTTCCTGAAAATTTCTACATGGGATTTAATCTTTATAACCTCCGTAACAATATCACGCTAAACTCCCTTTCCCTTCCTTTAAGCGGAATAACCAGTCTTATGTTCCTGGGAACTGATGCTGCCGGGGTAATGAATGTTAAAGGAAGTTTCAATTCCCTCAGAATCTCCCAAAGATAAAAAGCAAAATAGTGGGGATTTTACCCATTGATTCCGGCTTTTTGATGTAGTACCTTTACCGAGCGATAAATACTGCTTAACCCAACGAACTATGGAAACATCTTTAAAGGTTCTTTGACCCAAAATTAGCGTTCTTAATTTTTAGCGTACATCAATCTTAAATTTTTAGCGTAATAGTATCAAAATGGATCTTTAACATTTTGATTTCTTTAAAGAATGTTTTCATAAATCCAGGAGAGCCACCTTAGGGTGGCTTTCCTTTTTTATACCATATAATATATATAGCAATCTACCGCACCTTCACGCACGGATTTTTTGCTGACTATTTACTGGGTAATTTCCCCACCTCATACCGCTTTTTGTTATTTGCAAAAATGAGTAATTATACCCATTGACCCGGGAGATAACATAGCCGTATATTTGCCTCATGTTTTTATTTAAACTTAATCTAAATAAAATTAAATCTAACTCAAAAATTTAAAATCATGAGAAAAATAGCTTTGACATTAGTAGCAACTCTTGCAGTAAGTTATATCTTCGCTCAGGGGATTGAAAACTGGGGTTTCCAGGACATTCTTGGCGATTATAACTACACTGAAATCGACCAGTATGGTTGGTACAATACTTCCTATCAGGATGTTATCGGTGATTATAACGACGTAATGGTATTCCAGTATGGACCGGGATACGCTAACTTTTCCGATCAGGACGTTTATTACGGTGATTTTAACTATCAGCTTGCAAATCAGGTTGGTACTATAAATTATGCACGTCAGGAAGTGATGTACGGTGATGGTAACGTTCAGTACATTTATCAGTGGTACTTTGATAACGCTGCCAATCAGCACGTATGGTACGGTGATAATAACTATCAGGAAGCCATGCAGTTTGGCGAATCCAATACCTCTTACCAGAGGGTATGGCCCGGTGACTACAACGATCAGTATGTTTACCAGAGCGGATATTACAACTATGCTTTCCAGGATATCTGGGGAAATTCAAACCTTATGATGGCTGACCAGGTTGGTGTGAGCAATTCTTCATACCAGACTGCTCTTTTTGGCAGCGACTTCAATATCGTGAATACCGACCAGTTTGGTCTTGGTAACCTTAACATCCAGGATGTAGTTGGTGATTTTAACTTTGTTAATTCCTATCAGGATGGTGAATACAATCTGAATGACCAGCTGGTGGTTGGTGATGGTAACTACGCCAATACTACCCAGGATTATATGATGGGCCAGGCTTTCTACAATGAGACCTACCACAGGATCTATGGTGATGGTAACTGGGTTAACACCTACCAGACCGGATACAACCCTCCGGCTTACATGCAGCTTTCATACGTTTATGTTGATGGCGACTACAACTGGGTAAACCACTATCAGCAGGGTGCTTACAACGTTGCTGAATCTTATGTCTTCGGTGACTTCAACAGCGCATACATTCACCAGTTGGGTGGTAAGGTTGGAACTCCGGCTTCTGAAAACGAAGCTTTAACCTGGCAGGTTGGTGTTGCCAACTCTGCTCAGATTTATCAGGGTGTTTGGAACTTCCCGCTTTTCCCGGGATGCTGGACCCCGACTATTGCTAAACCCGGCTACGGAAACGACGCTGTTATCGAACAGTATGGATATGCCAACAGCGCTACTATCATGCAGGCTGATGATTTCGAAGGCAGCTGGACATGGTTCAACGACGCTTACATTCTCCAGGTTGGTGATTTCAACACTGCATCCATCTACCAGAATGGTGACGTAAACAACTTCACTACGGTTCAGTATGGTGCTTATAACGACGCTATTTCTTTCGGCCACGGTCTTGAGAACGAAGTTCACATTTTCCAGGATGGTCTTGCTAACGGTGCCTATGTTTTCATCGGCCTCGACAATCCTTTCGGAAACCCCTCCGCATACGAATACTACAGCAACTATGTTGAAGTTAACCAGTACGGTACACTCAACGTTGCCAATGCTTTCATCGTAGGTGATGAGAACACTGTACTCGTTGACCAGTATGGTTATGGAAATATTGCCGGACAGACCCACTCAGCACTGTGCCCCAACGACGCATGGTATGAAGCAGGAATCCGTATCCTTGGTGACTATAACTACGGTGATGTTTTCCAGTACGGTACTATGAACCTTGCTGATATGCAGATCATTGGAAACTTCAATACTGCTTATATCACTCAGTATTAATAATATACGCAAGTAAAAACAAAGGCCATGATCTCTTGATCATGGCTTTTTTATTGGATTTAATAAAGACTCGTTCAGTTCTTTACAATATCTGTATAATATTGGGTAATATTCGTAGGAGATCATTTGCGATTTGACTTATAATGTAAGTATAAGTAATAGGTAATTTCCCCACCCTGTTAACCATTATTTAACAGAAAATCCGAAATTTTTCTTCTTTGCTTTGCATGAATTCGTAATTATACCCATTGACCGAAGTTAATGTCTGCTGTACATTTGCTATATATTAATGGAAAAAGTGTGACATCACTAAACCCTTTATTAGATTACTTTTTTAACCAAATTAAATTTTTTGTCTAACCCAAAATTATGGAAATTATGAAAAAGTTGATTCTTAGTGTTGCCGCGATTTTCATCGCCGGCTTCATCTTTGCCCAAGGTGTTGAAAACTGGGGCTTCCAGGACATCTACGGCAACTACAACTATACTGAGATCGATCAGTATGGTTGGTACAACACCTCTTACCAGGACATTTATGTTGGAGACTGGAACTATGTTGAAGTTTTCCAGTATGGTCCCGGATTCGCTAATTTCTCCGATCAGGACATTTACTACGGTGATGTGAACTACCAGGGTATTTTCCAGGAGGAAGTTTTTAATTATGCTCGCCAGGATATACAGTTTGGTAACATGAATGCACAGTTTATCTGGCAGTGGTACTTTGCAAACGAAGCAAGACAGTATGTATGGTTCGGCAATGAAAACTACCAGCAAGCTATCCAGTTTGGTGAGGAAAATGAATCCTTCCAGAGGGTATGGCCAGGAAACTGGAATGACCAGTATGTATACCAGAGCGGTTTCTACAACTATGCTTTCCAGGATATCTGGGGCAATGGCAACCTTATGATGGCTGATCAGTGGGGAACCGACAACTGGTCCGTACAGCAGGCTCTTTGGGGCAGCGACTATAACTTCGTTAACACCGACCAGATTGGCCTTGGAAACATGAACTGGCAGTATGTTGAAGGTGACTACAACTATGTCAATTCTTTCCAGTTTGGCGAATACAACCTGAATGACCAGGAAGTTTTCGGTAACTTTAACACAGCCCTTACCACCCAGGATTATATGGGAGGCCAGGCTTATTACAACGAAACCTATCACAGAATCTTCGGTGATGGCAACTGGGTAAGTACCTACCAAACCGGTTACAACCCTCCGGCATACATGCAGTATTCATATGTATATGTTCTTGGAGATTACAACTGGGTTAACCACTATCAGCAGGGTGCTTATAACGACGCTATTTCTTATGTATTTGGCGATTTTAATACAGCTTATGTACACCAGATCGGTGGAAAAGTCGGAACCCCGGCTTCAGAGAACGACGCTTTCACATACCAGGTTGGTGTTGGCAACCACGCCGAGATCCTCCAGGGTGTTTGGAACTTCCCGCTCTTCCCGGTTTGCTGGACTCCTACAACTGCTTATCCCGGATACGGAAACGATGCTGAAATCTATCAGTATGGTTTCGCCAACACCGCCAGCATTATGCAGGCTGATGATTTCGAAATGAACTGGACATGGCAGAACTATGCTTTCATCTATCAGGATGGTTGGTTCAACGATGCTCAGATTTACCAGAACGGTGATATCAATGTATTCTACACTGTACAGTACGGTTTTGCCAACGAAGCAATCTCTTTTGCTCATGGTAAAGACAACTATGTTGATATTTTCCAGGATGGAACTGTCAATGAAGCTTATGTTTTCATCGGACTCGACAACTGGTTCAGCAACCCCAGCAATTATGAGTATCAGGGTAACACTGTTACCGTTGATCAGTATGGAGAAGGCAACGTAACCAACTCCTTCATTGTTGGTGATTTCAACACTGTTGATGTAGACCAGATTGGTTACTACAATATCAATGGTTGGACACACACTGCAGGATGCCCCAACGGTGCATGGTTTGAAGCCGGTATCCGTATCATCGGTGACAACAACTACGGTGATGTATTTCAGTTTGGAACTATGAACTGGGCTGATATGCAAATCATTGGTGATTTCAACACCGCTTACATTACACAGTATTAATATTTGTTTTTTCCATGGGGCCTCTCTCCGGAGGTCCCATGGTTATTTTATTTTGAGTAAATAGCCCCCGGGTCTTAAAGGTATTCACAGAATATTTTATTAGAGACACAGGAAAATCAAACAAAGATATTTTTGAATTGTTATAAATTTGGAAATGTAATTAATCCTGCCCATTGTGAGAATTAATTTGCATATAATACTTTTACCGGCACTTGTACTGCTGGGTTTTTCTGTATTAGCGCAGCAGTTGCCAAATCCCTACGCGGAATTTAGTGAGGGAGGCTATTCTCAATATGAGCCCCGGCAATACCAAAAAACTATTCCTTTTTTAACAACTCAACCGGAAAAAGCAGAAACCTTCATTATGCAATATGGCGGTAACCGTCAGGATTTTGTCCAGTTTAACAATACACCCATAAACTCTTATTCCAACACAAGCCATAATGCTGTGCAACAAGCTGGTGATGGCAATGAACTGGTGATTCACCAGAATATTTGGCAGGAAAATACTTCTGAGCCTAAAAATATTATTCAATACGGTAAAAATAATTACGCCAGTTCACAAATATTATCCAATGCGAATGCACTGGATAATTATAAGGAAATTTATCAGTATGGATCCGGCAATATTGCTTCCCAAACAATGGAAGAATTGACCGGCACCAGTTTGTTTATACGGCAGATCAATAATATGACAGGAGAAGGGAATGTGGCTACCCAATATCATCGTGGGGTAGAATCAGGATTCCTGTTTATTGAGCAGATCGGAGATGAAAATTTTGCCAGCCAGGATATTATCAATTACAGCAAATCCATTACCAAACAATATGGTGATAAAAACACCTCAGAAATAAAATCCATTCAGGGTAACCATAATCAGAGCCTGATTATCCAAAACGATAACAACAATGTAGCTATTTTATCCCAGGAATCGTATAATCAACAGGTGATGCTTGTCCAAAAAGACAACGACAACACCGCCAATCTGGAGCAAAGCGGAAAGGGGAACAAAGTTGAGGTCAGTCAATCGAAAAGCAGTGCCCTTAATGTATTTCAGTATGGTGAAGAAAACAATATTTCGGGGATAGGATCGAGTTGGGCAGAATCGCTGAATGGAAGTATCCTGGATGTGGAACAGATTGGTGTCAGAAACGATGTGATTGTGAATCAGAACAAGGCGGGAATGGTGATTTCACAAAAGGGAATCGAAAATTTTAGCAAAATAAACCAGAAATAAATTAAATTTGTTAAACATAAGAACTTAAATCTAGTCACAACAATCTTATTAATAATCTGTACTTATGAAGAGGAGCCTTAAATTAATTATAACGGTGATTATTGTAATTACTGCTTATCCAGCCTTATCACAGGGTGTTCATGAAGAGGAAGTATGGCTGGAGCAACTGATCAGCGAGTATTATTATGACATTCCTTATCAGCAAAGCACCAACAATAAAACTTTGGTGGTTCAGGAGGGATCCCGGAATAGCGTAAAAATTGACCAGATAAATACAGCCGGACAGGGAGAAAATTTGATCTATCTGGTTCAAAGAGGGGATAATAATATTACCAATGCCTGGCAGAAAGGGTCGTCCAATCAATATTCCCTGTACCAGTTAGGTGACAGGAACGAATTGGATCTGTCGATGATTGGAAACTCAAATCAATCGGCTTTATGGCAAAAAGGTGATATGAATAAAGTAACCCAGGATCTTAAAGGAACCGGTATGAATTATATCATCCTGCAGGAGGGTTTTAAAAATGAACTTATCCATGTGGAAGACGGGAGGATAAATCAGGAATACAAGATTTATATGAAGGGAAACGGGATGAAATTGTACATACAGAACAGCAATATTTACCATTAATTTTTTAGATTATTCTTTTTATTATATTTGCAGGCATAAAGTGACCAATCTTATGTCGGATATGCCT
>JAHJRE010000075.1 GCA_018831055.1 Bacteroidota bacterium | reverse complement strand
TCGATACCCGGTCTTAATCCCGAAGAGATTGCATGTTTTTAGCAAAAATGCGATACGTTAAAGTACGACCCCGAAGGGGTCGAATGTGATGTTCCCCCAACATCCCGGCTATAAACATTAGACCTCTTCGAGGTCTAGTCTAAAATTTTCATGTTCATTTCCAACCCGATCGAATTCCGGTCTTAATCCCGAAGGGATTACATGTTTATAGCATGAATAAGGTTGGAAAGTGTACGACCCCGAAGGGGTCGAATGTGATGTTCCCCAAACA
Organism: Bacteroidota bacterium; assembly: GCA_018831055.1. NCBI lineage: Bacteria > Pseudomonadati > Bacteroidota > Bacteroidota bacterium. The sequence goes on along the minus strand of JAHJRE010000075.1, from coordinate 24,599 downwards.
TCCCGGCTATAAACATAAGACCTCTTCGAGGTCTTTTTCGTAATGATATCATTTATTTTCAATCAAAACCCTGAAGATTTCCTGGAAATCATACAAACCGAAAAGATGACCGGCAGTTAACAGGATGACCACCACGATCACCACCCGCACAAAGTTAATTCCCCGCTTCACAGCCATCCTGGATGCTATTAATGCCCCCAACATGCTGCCAATGGTCATAACCAGGCCATAGGTCCAGTTGATTTCATCATCCCAGATGTACACGACCAGCGAAAAACTGAGATAGATCAGCATGATCAGAACCTTCACGGCATTGGCCTTTACCAGGTTATAACCCACCCCCATGATCAGGGCGAACAGCATCATATATCCGACCCCAACCTGGATGAATCCGCCATAGGCCCCAATAAAGAAGAAGTAAATTATTTGTTTCAGGTCAATCTTCCCGGCTAGCTTGCTCTCGTCTCCGTGCAACCACTTTTTTGTGTTGGTCAGCACAAAGAAGAGCATCAGCAGCATGATGACACCCATGGCGATTTTCAATACCTCTTCGCTGATCTTTACCGCGATGACTGCTCCCAGGAAGGCTCCAACCATGGCGGGTATGCTCAGGTAAAGCCCTTTTTTCAGGTCCAGCACTTTTTGATGCCGGAAACTGAGTGTGGCCACCAGGTTATGTGCGATCACCCCGATACGGTTCGTGCCATTGGCGATGTGAGGAGGCAGCCCGAGTACCATAAGTAAGGATAGGGAAATTATAGAACCACCTCCTGCAAGTGTATTGATAAAACCAACCAGGATGCCGCCCACGATCAGGGCGATGATTTCAATTGTTGTCATAAATAGGGATTAATCAGGCAAAAATAAGGAATAATCGTAGTAATCAAATATCGGCTTCCATAATGGCCTGAATAAGTTCCGAAGGTGTGAAGGGCTTGCTCAGATATGCATTCATGCCTGCCGCCAGGCATTTCTCCCTGTCCCCTTTCATGGCGTTTGCCGTCAGTGCTATGATGGGGATGGGTGTTGTGTTATTATTTCTTTTTTCTATTTCTCTTATCTGGCGTGTTGCTTCAAAACCATCCACTTCGGGCATCTGTACATCCATCAGAACCAGATCATAATGATTAACACTGTAACGCTCAATAGCTTCCTGTCCGTTTTTAGCAATTTCAACCTTATGACCTTCCCGGTTCAGGCTGAATTGGATGATTTTCTGGTTCACTTCATTGTCTTCGGCCAGGAGTATTTTCAGTGATTTATTTTGTGTGGATGTATTAACAGCTATTGCAGGTTCCGGCGAAACCGTTTTTTCCTCTTTGCCAATCGAAAGGGGAAGGGTGAACCAGAACATTGAGCCCTTTCCCGGATGGCTCTCAACACTGATTTTACCGCCCATGAGGTGAACAAGTTGCTTTGCTATTGATAAACCCAAACCTGTCCCACCGTAGATTTTTGTAGTGGAAGCGTCAACCTGGGTGAACAACTCGAAAATATTTCCCTGCCTCTCCATAGGTATACCAATACCCGAGTCTTCAACCTCACAGCAAATGGTTACTCTTTTCAAGTCCTTTTGCAGACACCTGATCCTGATGTGCACAAATCCCTCTTGTGTGAATTTTACCGCGTTATTGGCCAGGTTCAGGATGACCTGCTTTAGTCGGAAGGGATCACCTTCCAGAGCTACCGGCATACATGGGTCAAGCTCTGTCTTTAACTCGAGGTTTTTCTCACCAGCTCTGATCTTCAGGATGTTCTCGATGTCCTTTAATATCTCTTCAGGGTAAAAACGAATATGGTCGAGCTCCACTTTTCCTGCTTCAATTTTTGAAATATCCAGGATGTCGTTGACGAGAGACAGCAGGCTTTTGGTAGAAGAAACCAGAATGTCGAGGTTTTCCCGTTGATCATTGCTCAGATTGCTTTGGCTCAGGATCCCGGCCATACCGATGATACCATTCATGGGAGTACGGATCTCGTGCGACATATTTGCCAGGAATTCACTTTTTGCCTTGGTTCCCGCTTCCGCCTGTTCTTTGGCTTTTCTTAGCTCTGTCTCATAATTCTTACGCTCCGTGATATCCCATGAAATACCCACCAGCCCGGAAATATTCCCCTGGTTGTCGCGGTACGGTGCCAGATTGGTGCTGAGAAAAACAGTTTTATTCCCCTGTTGGAGTATCTCATCAATATTATATCTTGGAATACCTTCTTTTATTACATTCTTTTCCAGTTCGGTATATGAATACTGTTTCCCTTTATACTGGGGTAAAATTTCCTCAACAGATTTTCCAATGATCTTTTGCAGCGGGATCCCTACAAAGTCGGCGAAGGTCTTATTCACATGAATGTACCTGAGGTTTCTGTCTTTGAAATATACGAAAGCAGGTATAGTCGAGAGCAATGTATCCAGCTCTTCAGCCCGGTTTCTCAGTTCCGACAAAACCTCATTCAGATCATCGGTTGTGCGCTTTAGTAGCGAACTGAGCACATCCTTGTCTTTCAGCAGCCTTTCATACTTGAAATTCAGGATCTGGCCTTCCTGCTGAATACGGCGGATATGTTGCATAACTACCTCCTTCGCATGCAGGAAATCATCTGCATTTTCAAGCGATGCAATGGAATTCATTAGTTTTTCCAGGGCGCTCTCCATCATCATCCTGTGCTTTAAGACTTTATTTTTCCTTTATTACGACCAAAGTGTACGTCTGGTTGTAAAAATCGCAGGTTTTATTCTTGTTGGTGCCAATTTCCCCGTAGGTAAAAAAGCCGGTCATGGGAGTCTTCCATAATTCAGTGGCATACGTTAGTTCCTCGGTGATCACGGGGCCCAGCGCAAGGTGCCTGGCCATGCAGGAAAAGATCAACAGGATATCCGTTTCGGGGTTTTCCAGGAAAAAATCATAGATCTTTTCTTTGGTGGTTTCCATAACCTCAAAGCCTGGAGAGCTGGAAAAGCGGACGATGGAACCTTGGGGTACTGTGCCGGCAAAGATCAGAGCCTTGTTTTTCTTTTCCACTTCCATCACAGCCCTTAAGCTATGATCCGTTTCCGAGCGTCTGATCATTAACGGGTACTCAACCCCGATCGCCGGAAGGTCTTCGTCTCTGACATTCAGATACTTCTTGTATACTTCCAGGGCAGGTTCGTTATCAATCGAATAAACGATATTCCCTTCGGAACGGGTCACCGTAAGGTCTTTTCCCAGTCCTATCCATCCGCTGGTTGCAAGACCGTTGACTATAATATGATCGCCATCAAGCACCAAAACATTGGCGCCATTGTCCAGGATCTCCGTATCAGAAAAAACAAAAGTCTTTTCAAAAAGACCGTCATCTCCGGCAAGACCCCCAAACATCACGGTTTGTTTTCCCGCTTTTTCCAGGATGCCTTTCACAAGCTGCTGCCCGTCGGTCTTTAATCCGCTGGCTACGATGAGAACCACAGGATTATCAAAGGTTTTACCGGCCCAATGGCCTATTTGTTCCCCCATGGAAAAGGAGCCTGTTTCTTCCTGGGAGAAAGCTTTTAACCTGAAATGCGCCTCTGCGATTTCTATTAAACTGACTACTATTGATTGTTCGTAAATGGCCTGATCGTCAGTACCGGCCAGTATCTCCCCGCAGGAACTGGAACCGAATACCGGTATGCCGGCTGATCCGAATATCCCTGCCACCTCCCTGATGCCGGTTTTTACCGAGCAAAAAGAAATAGCCAGCGTAGGACGGATAGCCTGCGGTATGAGTTCCTTAAGTTTCTTTTCAAGTTCTACGGGTGACTGAACTGCAAAAGAAATGGATTTCATAATATCTGGTTATGATTTGCTTTTTTAATTAAGTCCGGCTTAGTAAGTTGGTAAACAAATATATGAAGAAAAATATGAAAATCCTATTAAAATGACAGGATATTTCTACTATTTATAATGATTCTCTTCCAGTTTGAAGACTTCTGTTTTCCTGCCCGCCAGTCTGACTACCAGATAAAGGATTACCAGGCCTGCAGGGAATAATATCCATGATGGCACTCCATATGCTGCGGGAATGGTCCCTGCCACGATTGAAACAACCCCAACAGTCAGAGCATAAGGTAGTTGTGTTCTTACATGTTCAATATGATTACAGGAACTGGCAAGGGAACTCAGGATGGTGGTATCGGATATGGGAGAGCAATGATCACCCAGAACAGATCCCGCGAGTACAGCAGAGACGACATTATAGAAAATAGCCAGACAGGTTCCGTGGTCCAGCCCCCAATCTTTTGCAATAAGCCAGGATGCCGGCAATATCAATGGGTATAATATGGCCATGGTACCCCAGGATGAACCCGTGGAAAATGATACCAGAGCTGCGAGGATGAAGGTCAGTGCCGGGACAAGATACGGCGATAAGGCTATCTCCAGCATGGTATTAGATATGAAATCGGCCGTGTGAAGATGCTCCGTTACCAATGCAATGGACCATGCCAACACAAGGATCAGAATGGCTGTCAGCATGGTACGGAACCCGTTGATCAGACTGTCGATGCTGTTTTTCAGGGTCATGATCCTTTGAGATAAGGTAAGCAATAGTGCTACAAGCACACCCGACAATGAAGACCATAATAATGCTTTATAGGAATCCGATTCCCCGATGATTAATGACACCTTATGTGCATAGCCTATGTCGGGATTGTTCCATAATGTGGAATCCCATCCCGTGTAAAGCAATCCTGATACTGTGCCGACGATGATCACCAGAACGGGGATCACTGCGTTGAACCATCGTGCCCTGATATTTTCCGCAACTTCCAGCTCATTCAGGTTATTGGAAAAAGTATTGGCACTGTCGTTGCGGATCTCACCGGTTCTTCTGACATACTGTTCTGCCTTAAACATTGGACCGTAATCCGACTTGCGGGCAATCAGGAACAGTATAAATACAAGGGTGAAAACCGGGTAAAATGAATAAGCGAGTGAATTAATAAATACAGAGTATGGTGTCTGGTTCAATCCCAGGGTATCAATCCCATCCTGAATATAACTAAGCTCTGCCCCGATCCATGTTGTAACAAAGGCGATGGCTGCTACAGGTGCGGCTGTGGAGTCAACCAGGTAAGCGAGCTTTTCCCGTGAAATACGCAGCCTGTCGGTCATGGGGCGCATCGTATTGCCTACCACCAGCGTGTTGGCATAGTCGTCAAAAAAAATCAGGATGCCCATCAGCCAGGTAACAAATTGCCCGGAACGTGAGGTGGTGGCATAACGGGAAAGAATATTCACTACTCCCTTCATCCCGCCGTTACGTGTGATCAGGTTTACCATGCCGCCAATCATCATGGAAAAAATAATGATCGATAGATGATCTGTGTCGAAAAGTGCCTGGAGAATATACGTATCGACAAGCATGAAGACTCCCTGAAATATGGCAATGATGAAACTGCTTCCCTGATACCACGCTATCAGGGTAGTACCTACCAGCAATCCAATGAATAAGGCGGAAAAGACTTCCCTGAACATCAGGGCAAACAGGATGGCGATCAATGGTGGGAGTATCGACATCCAAAGAGGGATAGGGGTGACTGTTTTATGCGCGGTGAACTCATCCGACTGAATGACCACTTCCTCTTTATGGTGAAATGTATGACGAAAAAGTGCCGTACCACCTTTGAATTGCAATTCTATGTTTTTCCCTCCGGCGATAGCAGTGATAACCGTATCCTTCAGGCTTCTGACTATGCTTGTGTCGGCTATCACCTTAATCTCAACCGGGATATTCTTCATGACGATAGGCGGGATCTCAATCCTTACCATTTCATCTTGCTGCGATGGCTTGATCGCATCCTGTGCTTGGGAAAGAAGGGAGAAAGAATGTAAGGAAAACAGAAAAATAAGCTTCAGGAAAAATTTCATCCGTTTATTTTTTGTGCAACATTTCTTTCACAGCCCGGGCTATACCTTCTGGATCAAAACCGCAAATACGGTATAGTTCTTCCTGTGAGCCTTGTTCGAGGAATTTATCCGCCACTCCAAGTCGTCTCAGATTTTTCATGCATCCATGGTCAGCCATGTATTCCAACACCGTGCTGCCCAGGCCGCCGACAATGGTTCCGTCTTCTACAGTTATCACATTTTCAAAGTTTTCACACACCTCTCTGAGGATATCTTCATCGATGGGCTTGAGGTAACGCATATCGTAATGTGCAATGCTGATGTTATCCTTTTCCAGGATTTGCGCGGCGCTCACCACGAAATTCCCCGGATGACCGATACTGATAACGGCAATGTCTTTGCCATTCCTTATTTTTCTTCCTTTTCCGGGTTCCAATTTACTGAAAGAGGTTTTCCATTCGGTCATCACTCCTCTTCCTTTGGGATAGCGGATGGCAAAAGTCCTGGATTCGGGTAACTGCGCTGTGTACATCATGTTTCGCAGCTCTTCCTCATTCATGGGGGAGGCAATGGTGATATTGGGTATAGCTCGCAGGTATGCCAGATCGAATACACCCTGGTGGGTTGCCCCGTCTTCACCCACGATACCTCCACGATCGAGGCAAAATACCACATGCAGTTCCTGCAGGGCAACATCGTGTATAAGCTGATCGTAAGCCCTTTGCATGAAGGTGGAGTAAATATTGCAGAAAGGGATCATGCCGTGGGCCGCCAAACCGGCGGAAAAGGTCACGGCGTGCTGTTCCGCTATGCCTACATCGAATGCCCGGTCGGGCATCTTCTCCATCATGATGTTCAACGAACTGCCCGTAGGCATGGCCGGGGTTATCCCTACGATGCGGTCGTTCTGTTCGGCCAGCTCCACAATAGTCCGCCCGAAAACCGTCTGATATTTTGGCGGTTGTTTTTCGGGACAGGGATTTTTTATGATCTCGCCTGTGTTGCGGTCGAATTTGCCCGGGGAATGGTATTGTGTCTGGTTCTCTTCTGCCTGCTTTAATCCTTTACCCTTGGTGGTGATCACATGCAATAGTTTCGGGCCTTGTATCCGCTTCAGGTCTTTCAGGATCTTTACCAGATGGATCACATCATGCCCGTCGATGGGCCCGAAATAACGAAACCCGAATGCTTCGAACAGATTGCTCTTGTTCAGCAGGGTGGATTTGAAGGCGTTGGAAATCTGGCGGACGATGGCACGGGTGTTTTTCCCATATTTGGTGCCGCCTCCCAACAGGTACCAGACCTTGTCTTTTAGCTTGTTATAGGCTTTGGAAGTGGTGATATCCACCAGGTATTCCCGCATGGCCCCAACATTATTGTCGATGGCTATGCCATTATCGTTCAGGATGACCAGGATATTGGATTTGCTCACACCGGTATTATTGAGTGCTTCCATGGCCATCCCTCCCGTCATCGCACCATCGCCGATCACAGCGATATGCTGGCGCCCGTTGTTGTCGACAAGCTTGGCCGCAACGGCCATCCCCAACGCGGCAGAGATAGATGTGGAGGAATGTCCCGTGCCAAAAGCATCGTATTCGCTTTCTTTTATTTTAGGGAAACCGCTTATACCACCCAGGGTGCGGTTGGTATGAAATACATCCTTTCGGCCCGTAAGTATTTTATGTGCGTAAGCCTGATGTCCTACATCCCAGATCAGCTTGTCGTAGGGCGTGTCGAATACATAATGAATGGCCACCGCCTGCTCAACAGCACCCAGACTGGATCCAAGATGACCCGGGTTATGCGAGATCTCGTCGATGATAAATTCACGGATCTCCCGGCATAACTCCGGTAACTCTTCTTCCTTGAGCTTTCTCAGGTCCGATGGATCATTGATCCTGCTAAGCAGTTTTCCGGGCACGTTACGTTCTTTTTAAGGAAGACAAAATTATAAATTTTCAGGATAAGCTTACGGATATTCAATCCGCTCATCAAAGAAATCCCAGTTCGAGTTTGGCCTCTTCCGACATCATGTCCTGAGACCAGGGCGGTTCAAAGGTAATCTCCACCTCTGCGCTCGTTAATCCCGGGATGTCATTGATCTTTTCTTTTACTTCCTGTGGGAGCGAATCGGCTACGGGGCAGTTCGGACTGGTCAGGGTCATCAGGATAAATGCATGGCCTTCGTCATTGATACGGATCTCATAGATCATGCCCAAATCGTAAATATTGACAGGGATCTCCGGGTCAAAAACATTTCGAAGCGTTTCAACGATCTTCAGTTCAAGTTCTCTTTTATTCGCCATGCTCATGATTTTTTCTCCTCCGATTGTTCTTTGGCTTTGAACGCGAGGGCATACAACTTCATTTGTTTGATCATGGATACAAGACCGTTGGAACGGGTAGGGGAGAGATGATCTTTCAATCCGATCTTATCGATGAAGTCCAGCTCCGTATTGAGAATCTCGTCGGGTGTTTTGCCGTCAAGGGCCTTAATAAGAAGACTGATTATCCCTCTGGTGATCACGGCATCGCTGTCGGCAAAAAAATATACCCGGCCGCTATCGTATTTGGCATGCAGCCAGACCCTCGACTGACAACCGGAAATGAGGTTGCTTTTGTTCTTGAACTGAGGAGGGATCAGCGGGATGCTTTTTCCCATCTCAATCAAAAGATTGTATTTATCCATCCAGTCATCAAATCCTGAAAAATCTTCAATGATCTGCTTTATATTATTCCTTATGTCTTCTTCCATAATTTATCCCAGCATTTTTTTTACCTGAAATAACCCGTTAACCAGGCGGTCTATTTCTTCATGTGTATTATAAAGCGCTAATGAAACCCTCACCGTTCCAGGTATATTGAACCAGTCCATAACGGGTTGGGCACAGTGGTGCCCGGTACGTACTGCAATGCCCATCTGATCGAGGATAGCTCCTGTATCGTAAGGGTGGATGTCTTCAAGCAGAAAGGAAAGTATGGATGATTTTTTTTCAGCCCTGCCGTAAATTTCCAGTCCTTCGATCTCATTCAGTTTGCCTGTGGCGTAATCAAGCAATTTGTTTTCGTAATGCGCGGCTTCTTCAAGGCCTGTCTCACAGAGGAAATCAATGGCCTCACCCAATCCAAGTATGCTCTCAACATTTGGGGTCCCGGCTTCAAATTTGAAGGGTATCTCATTATAAATGGTTTCCTCGAAAGTAACCGTATCAACCATTTCACCACCTCCCTGGTAAGGATCCATGAAATTAAGGAGTTTTTCCTTGCCGTAAAGTACCCCGGCTCCCATAGGGGCATACATCTTATGTCCTGAAAAACAATAAAAATCACAATCCAGGTCGCTTACATCAACCTTCAGGTGCGCAGAAGCCTGCGCTCCGTCAATTAATACCGGGATACCTTTTTCATGCGCAAGAGATATCATCTCCTTCACCGGGTTAATGGTACCCAGGGCATTGGATACATGAGCCAGCGCTACAATCTTTGTCTTGGGACCCAGCATTTTTATATATTCCTCCATGATGATCTCTCCCCGGAAATTGATGGGGATGATCTTAAGATGCGCCTTCCTGTGATTACAGGCAAACTGCCAGGGTACCAGGTTGGAATGGTGTTCCATAGCCGAAATGAGTACTTCGTCACCTTCCTGCAAAGACTTGTTGCCAAAACTGGAAGCAACCATATTGATGGCCTCGGTAGTTCCCTTTGTGAAAATGATCTCTTCCTTCTTACCGGCATTGACAAACTGCCTCACTTTTTCCCTTGTTTCCTCAAAGGCACGGGTTGCTTCCTGGCTGAGGAAATGAACCCCACGGTGAATATTGCAGTTTTCCCTGGAGTAATAATCCACCAACCTTTGTATTACCCGTAAAGGTTTCTGAGTAGTGGCGGCATTGTCGAAATAAACCAGGGGATAACCATTGATTTTCTCTTCCAGAATAGGAAATTGAGAGCGAATTTTTTGAATATCGAACGACACAGTGCTGTTATTAAATTTTACTCATATCGATGTCAAAAATAATTTCTTTTTTGGGACCTTCGCAATGTAATGCACAGGTATCACAAATAGCCAGTTCTCCCCTAAGGCGTTGCTTTACCATGTCATCAATACGTTCCCGAAGTGGATGAATGGATATCTTGCTGATAACTTCTGCAGTAAAGGCATATAAAAGCAATAATCTTGCATTGGCTTCACATATTCCACGACTGCGCAGGTAAAACAATTGCTGTGGGTCAAGCTGCCCAACAGTGGCCCCGTGGCTGCATTTCACATCATCGGCGTAAATTTCCAGGAATGGTTTGGCATTGGCCCTGGCCGTGTCAGTCATCAGAATGTTACGGTTGTTCTGGTAGGCATTGGTACGCTGTGCGTCTTTTCTTACCAGGATATGCCCGTTGAAAACAGCACTGGCCTCCTCATCGAGTATGCCTTTGAAAAGTTCGTTGCTATAACAGTCGGGCTGGGCGTGGTCGACATATACCTGGTTGTCGATGTGCTGATTGCGGTCCATCAGATATACCCCGTAAATATCGGCTCCTGCTCCCCGTCCGTTCAGCGTTACTTGCGTGTAATTGCGCAACAGTCCTCCGTTTAGTGTGACAAGATTGGATGTGAGCCGGCTACCTGCTTCCTGATGAAAAAATGTAGAGTTGATCAGCGATGACTGATTGTTCAGATTCTGTAACTTGTAATGGTCAAGTACCGAGTCTTCTGCCATATGTACTTCTGTGACAGAATTCTTGAAGATAGCCTGTTGGTTGGTGCTGTCATCGCAATGTACCAGGGTTAGCCTGCTGTTCTTTCCCAGAATGATCAGATTCCGTGTTTGAACCATCAGGTCTTCATTCCAGTTGATGATACTGACCATCTGAATGGGGGTATCCACTTCCACGTTATCAGGGATATATAAAAAGAATCCGTCCTGGGCGAATGCCGTGTTCAACGCGGTGAAACCGTCCTTGTCAGGATTGGCATACCTTGAAAAATGTTCTGCTACAAGCTCCGGATATTTTTTCATAGCTGCAGCAAGGCTCCCGCTGATCATACCGTTGGGATGCTCTTCCAGCATGCCTCCTTCCCGGATATACCAACCATTCATCAGGGAAATCTGATCGGTATCAAGATCGTGGATACGGCAACGGAAAATATTGCTGAGGTTGATGTCTTCCTTTGTTGGATCAAAGAGCATTTTATATGTCTTTGACAAGGTCGGGGAAAGATCAGTGTTTCGCCAGTTTTCCATCCGGTTTGTAGGGAACCCCTGCTTCCGGAAACTCTCAATCGCCTTTGACCTTATTTCGGCAACTGGAGCAGGATTGCCGGCCAGGATGCTCTCACGATGCTCGCTAAATGCATCAAGCAATTGTCCGTATAGTATGGTGTTTGGATTTCCTGCCATGATTCTGTCCTTTCATCTTGTTTTTCAGGAAAGACTCAACTCTTTCTTGATCCAGTCGTATCCTTTTTCTTCCAGTTCCAGAGCCAACTCCTTTCCTCCCGATTTGACTATTTTTCCACTATACAGCACATGAACGAAATCGGGGACTATATATTCCAGCAATCGCTGGTAATGAGTGATGACCACAAAGGCATTATGGGTGCTTCGTAACTTGTTCACTCCGTTGGCGACGATCTTCAGCGCGTCAATATCAAGTCCCGAATCGGTTTCGTCAAGGATGGAAAGCGTCGGTTCCAGCATAGCCATCTGGAAGATTTCGTTCCGTTTCTTTTCTCCTCCTGAAAATCCTTCATTCACAGACCGGTTGGTCAGCTTGGAATGGATTTCCACCAACTGCTTTTTCTCCTCCATATATTTCAGGAATTCACCAGCTGCCATTGGTTCCAGGCCTTTATATTCACGATGCTCATTGATCGCCGTACGCATGAAATTTGTGATGCTCACACCCGGTATTTCCACAGGATACTGAAATCCCAGGAAAATCCCTTCCAGCGAGCGCTCTTCCGGCTTCATCTCTAAAATGCTTTTCCCTTTGTACAGGATGTCCCCTTCAGTGATGTCGTAACCTTCTCTTCCTGCAACAGCAAGAGCCAGCGTACTTTTCCCCGTCCCATTCGGACCCATGATGGCATGAGTTTCACCCTCATTTATATCCAAATCCAACCCTTTGATGATCTCCTTACCATGAATGGAGACGTGGAGGTTTTTGATTGATAGTAACATGTTATATTATACTGTTATATTGTTATTAGATCGCAGATCGAAGATCGAAGATCGCAGATCTAGATCTTCGATCTTCGATCTTCGATCTTATCCCTATCCAACGCTTCCCTCCAAACTTATCGACAGCAGCTTTTGCGCTTCCACGGCGAATTCCATGGGGAGTTTGTTGAGGACTTCCCGGGCGTAGCCGTTTACAATGAGCCCGATTGCTTTCTCCGTATCGATGCCGCGCTGGTTGCAGTAAAACATCTGGTCTTCCGAGATTTTTGAAGTTGTGGCTTCGTGTTCAACAATGGAAGACTTGTTTTGGGTATCGATATAGGGAAAGGTATGGGCTCCGCATTTATCACCCAGCAGCAGAGAGTCGCATTGGGAAAAATTTCTTGAGTTTTCGGCATTCTTCAGGATGCGCACCAGCCCGCGGTAGCTGTTATTGCTGTATCCTGCCGATATTCCTTTGGAGATGATGGTGCTCCTGGTGTTCTTCCCGATGTGGATCATTTTGCTTCCTGTATCGGCCTGCTGATAGTTATTCGTAACCGCTACAGAATAAAACTCCCCGACCGAATTCTCGCCCATCAATAGGCAGCTCGGGTATTTCCAGGTGATGGCCGAGCCTGTCTCCACCTGGGTCCAGGATATCTTGGAGTTTCTGCCCTTGCACATCCCTCTCTTGGTCACAAAATTATATATTCCGCCTTCTCCTTTTTTATTGCCTGGGTACCAGTTTTGTACGGTGGAATACTTTACTTCGGCATCATCCATGGCAACAATCTCAACAATAGCGGCATGAAGCTGGTTCTCATCGCGCATGGGGGCGGTGCAGCCTTCCATATAGCTTACGTAGCTGCCTTCTTCCGCAACGATGAGTGTCCGTTCGAACTGTCCGGTATTGGCGGCGTTGATCCTGAAATAGGTCGAAAGCTCCACAGGGCAACGAACACCTTTGGGGATATAACAAAACGATCCGTCGGTGAATACCGCTGAATTCAATGCTGCAAAATAATTGTCGGTGTAAGGCACCACCGATCCCATGTATTTCTTTATCAGTTCAGGATGTTCCAGGATGGCTTCACTGAATGAACAAAAGATGATACCGTGTTTCTCCAGCGTGTCGCGAAAGGTCGTTTTAACAGAAACACTGTCCATTACCGCATCCACGGCCACACCGGCTAAGACTTTCTGCTCCTCAAGGGATATGCCCAGTTTGTTGAAAGTCTCCAGGAGTTCGGGGTCAACCTCGTCGAGACTGCTGAGTTCTGCTTTTTTCTTTGGAGCGCTATAATAAATAATATCCTGGTAGTTGATTTCAGGGATCCTTAGATGCGCCCATGTGGGTGCTTTCATGGTTAACCAGTGACGGTAAGCCTTCAGCCTGTATTCCAGAATAAACTCCGGCTCGTTCTTCTTGCCGGAAATAAAGCGGATAATATCTTCGTTCAGCCCTTTTGGGGCCTGGTCCATTTCAACATCAGTATAAAAACCGTATTTGTATTCCCCCTGGGTCAGTTCATCAAGTATCCTGTTGTTTTCGTCCTGCATGATTCCCCCTCTGTTTGGAATAAATTAAAATAGCCGCGCAAAGTTAAGCATTTCGCGCATAATTATCACCGGGGCATATATAATGTTTGCCGTTAAGGAATAAACAAAAGAATAAGGGCTTTGTTTATAACATATTCAGGATATGGTGACAGGGAAAAGTTTCCCTTTATAGTAGCCGGGTTGACCTACTCATATTAGAATTTTCCTGAGTTTTTATCTTTTTTATAGTTTTTGACTATTTTTCCTAATTTCTTATCCCTCTTGCGTCTTTCTGCAACAGACGATTCAAAAAAGGCTTTTTCCCTTTCCATTTTCAGGTAATTCTCATAGGAATTTCTGTCTATTTCACCATTTTCAACTGCATTCAAAACCGCGCATCCTGTTTCTGATGTATGCGTGCAATCCTTGAATCTGCAATTCCGGGCATAATTCATGATTTGGTCAAAAGTCGTCTCCAGTCCCATAGTTGTATCACTTATGCCAACTTCACGCATGCCGGGATTATCGATCAATATCCCACCGTTTTCAAGTATTGTCAGCTCCCTGTGCGTCGTGATATGCCTGCCTTTTCCTGTGGTTTTGCTTATGGCATCTGTTTTCATCAGGGTCTTTCCCGACAGGTTATTCAGAAGCGTGGATTTTCCTGCCCCCGATGAACCAAGCAGACAATAGGTTTTGCCTTTTTCTATGATTCTGCTCAACTCTTCGTATCCTTCCTGAGTCTCATTGCTGATGGCAATAACCGGAACATTGGGAATCCTTTGCTTTACCATGCCGGTTAAATCAGCAATCTTCTCATTATCAATTAAGTCGATTTTGGTGAGCACAATTACCGGCTTAACCTGTGATGAATAACAAATGGTCAGATACCTCTCCAGGCGGTTCAGGTTAAAATCCCTGTCGACCGCCTGAACCAGGAAGGCATAATCTATATTCGCCGCAATGATCTGTATCTCCCCGCTTTGCCTGATTGATTGCCGGGATATTACCGATTTTCTGGGAAGTATCCTGTGTATGATGGCAAAATCGGGATCGTATGCGGCCAAAGCCACCCAATCCCCGACTGCAGGGTAATCTTCCCGGCTGAGAGCCGCAAACCGCATGTTGCCCGTTATCTCGGCTTCAAATTCGCCGTTCTCGGTTAAAACTATATACCTTTCCTTGTGCTCGGCAATTACACGCCCGATCTCAAGGTTCTCAAGGTTATTCTCGAGCACTAGTTTTTCGAAATGGTCAGTATATCCAAGATCTTCCAGTTTCATAATTTTGGTATCTGTTTTCACGGGGCAACAATACTTATTTTTTCAGTATATTGACAAATAGATAAAGATTTTTTGAGCATCGGGAAACATTAACAAATAGTTACAGGTTACAGGTTACAGGTTACAGGTTGCAAGCGAAAGCGACAACTCATCCCTCAGAACCCACACCCAGACTGCCTGCAGCCTGCAACCTGCAACCTGCAGCCTGTAACCTGCAGCCTGTAACCTGCAGCCTGTAACCTGCAGCCTGTAACCATGAAGTAAGTAACCTGATGTTAATCATTCCCGATACTAATTAAAAAATTTTTAAGCCTGTAATTTTAGGTTATGCTTGATGGCGATCATTTTATCCCAGGATGGCATTATACGTTTTCGTATTTGGCCGGATACCTCACCTTAGCATGAGATCAAGGTAGTCCAACCCTTTATTCCAGCATTAATTTCACGTGAAGTAATCCATGATAGCAAAGATATACAGCCACCAGAGTAAGCAAGGATATGCTGATTATGTTCTTATTCTTCCTGAGGAACAGATTTACCGGTTTCAGGATTCTTTCGGCTATCTCTTTATTGAAGATGAACATCAGATACGATAGGATGATGGTCGACATACTAATAAGTATGACTGCGATGCAAAGCATAATTTTTTCTCCAATGAGTATACCTGAACCGGAAACCTCTTTTATGGCTCCGATGAAAGGGGGAAGGGTATTTGCGCTTAAAAGTCTGATAGCCATGCCAATACCAAAGTATTTCATGACTCCGCCCTGCTTTTTAACTTCTTTTTCAGTTTTTATTTTATTTCGGTTGAACCAGGTTCTTAGTGCCATGATAACACAGAGCAGTGCAAGGCCAAAATCAATAATGGCATGAATAATTTGGTCATGTGATGAACCGGAATCGGCAAAGGTTAACGGAAACACTATTAAAAATGCTATCAACGAAAGGGTTAGCAGTCCTCCGAGGATAAAAGCAAAGCCATTTCTTATCTGTTTTCCCCCTGAAATCATGATCGTGAGGAATAACGGGATAGAGGCAATACTGATCGCCGAGGCTATGGCAAGCGGTAATATTGAAATAAATACCTGTGACATGGGTGTTTTGTTGACAATTGGACTGAAAAAAAGCCCAAACATTGCATAATTTGGTCAGAATCGCAATGTTTGGGTATAATAATTTGGTCAACTTACATTTTTCAATGGATAAATGTTTGTGCAATTAATTGTTTCGGTTTATGTTTTTTATGGATTGGAGAATAGTCTGTGTGAATGGTTAATCATTTTTGTACTCCTTTTCTTCCACCTGTGGGAGGACTTGCATTTACACCTCCCTGTGGGATGTGTTCAAGCCAGCAGTAACCGTTGGTAAGCTGTTGTCCTTTGTAGGTCCCTGTGCAGGTTCCCCAATGTTCGTAAAGGGGCGGGTCCCAACCCCACATATCAAAATTGACAACAAGTTCTCCTTCGGGTGTGGTTGCCTTGATGGTGAATGATTTATTGGCTTCGATAGGGGTGACCTCAAAATCGGATGGAATAACGTACTTCCCGTCGATAAAAAGTCCGGCATCTTTATATTTCCCTGTCATCACAAAAATTCCTTCTGCCTGGTCGGTGTGGAAAGGAGCCCACCATTCATTGCCGTACTTAATAAGGGCAGTGCGGTAATCGGCTCCTTTCGGACCTCCGCAGAACAGATTCTCTTGTTCTCCGAACCCGCTTGCATTAACCACTTTGCCATTAATAGTAAACTGAGCCGAAGCCGTTCCGGTTTCTTCGAATCCTGCCATGGGCGAATCGGGAAGGATCAATGCAAAGGTCTCCCCTTTGTTGTACCAGAAGGAATATAAATTGGTCATCTCCGCTTTGCACTCAAAATTGCTGTCTTTATAATGTAATGTAACATTTCCTTCCGCTATTGTGTATGTCATCGATTGGCCGTTCTCTTCAACCGTCCAGATGATTTGGTTGTTTTCATTGTTAAGCGTTGGAAGTGTCTCAAAATCCACTTTCATGATATTGGTCGGATCTGAACTGGAGCTAAATGCAAAGACTGTCGGGGGTACCAGCTTCCCGGTTCCATGATGATTGACATAGGTATATGCCATGTAATAATTCCCGTCATCGCCTTTGCCTACGAAATTGAACCAGTAATTCCAACGGGGTACACCGGATAATTCCATTAGTTTCATGTCATCAATGGTCGCTTTATGAATATTCCCCATGTCGCCCGGGTTTTTTAGCGGCGTGGATGCCTGGTAATCAGGAACATCAACCGGAGTGTACTGGTTTAAAAATGCATCTGCCTGAGTTAGCAGTTCATTAACTTTCGCAAGGTCGCCCGATTCAAGAGCACTTTTTGCCTCGGTAAGCAATCCTTCCGCTTCAGGTGCCTTCAGCAATACTCCCTTCGAATAGATATCATACCACTGGGTTTTCGAAATATCTGCCTTGGCTTGAAGCTCTGCTATTTTTGCTGTAGCCTGTTCTTTTGTGATTTTCGACTGATTTTGGCATCCCGTGATCAGAAGGCCTGTTAATGTGAGCAAACTGATAATTGTGTTAAGTGTTTTCATTTGGTTTCTTTATTAGGTTATTTTTCCTTAAGAATAATATCATGGGCTTTACTAGCGTCAATCGTTAAAGTGTGTTGATCCTGTCCGGTTATTTCGCGGGTAGTTTTTCTATTTACAGACAGGGTATAGCTTTTTGATTTGTCCAGGTTAATGATCTGAATGGTGGTTTTCCCGGCTTCAGGCTTTGCATAGGTTGAAATTATCAATCCTTGTTTATTTCTGTCGTAAATGGCTCTTTTCAGGATGAGTTTTGTCAAGTCAACGCCCGTGATAGCCGGTTCCGTAAAATGGGTTTTGTCGAAAGGCTTGTTGTACATAAGGTAAATTCCGTCTTTGGGAAGGGCACGTGCCAGAGCAAGGGTGCGGTCTGAAACATCCGAATGTTGTGGCGTATTCGACATTTTGTTGAAGCGTTTACAGCACTGTCCGCCTTTGCCGTCTTCCTGTTGCGGATGGGTTTCCGCAGGTGTTGCCTCTGCTGGTTTTGCTCCTCCATCGGCAGCCAGATTCAAAGTGGCAGTTTTATCCATAAATGGGTAGTGGTATGTTCCATCCTCCCAAACAGGCAGGAACAGACTATCAGCATATTTCAGCAAACCATTCTTAACTTCTTCATCCCCGACTTCAGCGGCGAGGGTTGCAAAGAACCCATAATCGGCATCCGGCATTAAGACATCCGGGGCGTTGATAGTGGCTAATCCGTTGGGATGTACTGTGACATGCATTTTTTTCAAATAGGGCCATAGCTCTTCTACATATTTTTTATCATATGCATGCATATACGTTAGAGTCCATCCATCATTTCCCGGGGAATAGAAATTCGCTCCTTTTTCGATCAACCCCTGGATGACTCCGTCAAAGGCATTTCCATATTTAGGATTCCATTGTGCAAAAACCCAGCCCTGCTTAACCAGGTAAAATCCTGCCAACCCATGGGTCTCAGGATTTATAAAAACTTTTTTAAACCAATCACTGAATAAAGGTTGTGATGCCTGAAAAAAGCGGCTTCCATGCAAATAATCATAATACCACCAGCTTAATAATGGCATTTGGTTACATGCGGAAAAGATTGCATTCGGCTCACATTCAATGCCCGGAACGGGATTGGTAATGAACTGGTTAAACATGGCAAACTGAAGTGATTCATTATCATATACATACACGGTTTTATCATCCCACTGGAAGACGATCGAGCCGGGTTCATCCCATTTCAGATCATTGTATAAAACCTGATATTGATTGATCATCATCCCCAAATGACCAGAATACATGATATTTCGAACAGCAACCGGATCGGTTTGCGGTGCATATGGACGGTTTCCACCCGGCTCAAATTTGGTTACCCCCGGGCTTTCCTTCGACCAGTATTCCCAGACCGGTTTCCGGATCATTTTCCGTATAACCCTGTCATATGTCTCCTGGATCTGACCCCTCCATGCCGGGAATTTGTGATATTGCTCCGCTCCCAGGAAATATCCTGAAAAACCAAGCGTGTACCTGTCTGCGCTAACCCCCTGCTCATCCACACATTGAAAATGTGTAAAGTCATCTATAGGTTGTGCGCCCAGTTTCATTACCCATAGGAGCTGACCCCATTCTTTTTCTTCACATGCAGCATAGTCGTCAGGATTGATTTCCTGGGCTATGGTTGTGTTTCCCAGGATGATCATTAGGACTAAACATGCAAACAACTGTAATTGGCATGAAACCACCACTGTCAACCCGGTCAACAGAGCCCGGATTAACCAAGAAATAATTGCTTTCATAAATGTTTCTTTAATGGGTTGGAGACGCTACAATGTTGTCTTTTACCCAGTCGTTGTATATGTCTTGCGCAATGGTAGTCGCGGCCTTATCAACATAATTGGGATCAGTAACGGTAATATCTCCCGTCCATACTGCTTCATGACTATCCTTTACATATAAGGATGCTTTCAGATTAACCGTGGATGTGGTTACCCAATACCCTCCGGTAACAACTCCACTATCCCAGTATCCTCCTCCATAAAACCCTCCTGACCAATAGGGCCCTCCCCAGTATCCTGCACCCCATCCTCCGGTATATGTCGGTGGAACATAGCTTTTTGAAGTGTCTGTGCCTTTATAGGCAAATACCAGAACACCATCTGCTCCCAGGCTGTCTATCTTCTTGATTACCTGATCCATGGAATAATTCACCGTTGGATTTAGAAAATCAAGAGACCCAATGGCTTTTAAACCCTGTGTCTGGAAATAAGTTATAACCGATTGTTCAAATGGTTTTGTGTATTCCAGCTTGTTGAACAATGGAAATATCGCAACTTTGGCAATGACCGTGTGATCATCGGGATTTTTCCAGCTGGTTAGTGTTACCGGCGATTGACAAGCATTAAGCATAATCCCGGCAATGATGATTGCCAGAAAAGCTAAGGTTTTGGTTTTTGTCTTCATTTGTTTACTTTTTAACGTATTTGTTTATTAAGGTTTGAATGGTCTCATGCTTTACAGGGAGTTGAATAACTTCCTGAAAATGGTATATTGCGGCCAGTTTAAGGGTTTCAGGACACAAATGTCTGGATAGTAAAATCAATGGTACTGATGGTTTTTCTTTACGGATTGTATTCAGGATTGCCTTATTTTGGCCAAGGATTGCCAAAACATCAATCATGATAAGAGTAATCTCTGAATCGCTAAAAACGATTTCATTAAATTCCTGAATACTGATTATGCGTAATTGAGAATATGCGGATGTTTCATGATTTTCCTGGATATCCATTTTCATGGTTTCCTCTTCTGATATTATCAGAACTGTTGTATCACGATCCAAGTTGCCATGAAACATATATTGCGGATAAATAAATGCTTAATAGATCAAATGTAGTGTTTAATCGCATAAAAGTCAATGGTTTTCGCAAAATAAATCCTGCTAATTACCAAAGTATATTTTGATAAGTTTCATGTATTCAAAGGATTGCTTGGGTTAAATCATAATCAGAAAAGCCGTGAGAGATTCCGAATTGTCTAATTTGAGTTTTTTCCGAATATTATGACGAGTGGTTTCTACCGTTGAAATACTTAGATTGAGCAGGTTGGCAATATCTTTTGTTGTCAGGTTTAACCGGATCAGTGAACAAATATTGATTTCACTTCGGTTTAAATCAGGACTGTATGCCATCAGTTTTTCCATGAAGGATGGATGAAGCTGATTAAAGGTTTGTTCGAACTCGGAAAGTGTATCGCGTGCAGCCTCCCTTGTTATTTCATTCAGGATACGGATATACTCTTCCTGGTCTTTTTTTCTGGTGAATTTTAATGTGAAGGGTAAGAGTTTCTCACGAACGGAACGGTTTGTATTGGTCAGGTCGATACGCATCAAAGATTGATAAACCAATTCCTGTTCTTTGATACGGGCTTTATATTCCAGTTCTCCAATCCGGGCTTCCTTCAGTTCGGTTTCCAACTGTGATTTTTTTAGTTCCAGCTCGCTGTTCCGGGCAACCTGGGCCTCCCTGAGAGCTTTCTCTTCAGCAAGTAAACGCAACTGCTTCTGACTTCTAATACTATACCGATATATGATTAATACAAGTAGTACCGAAAGGATTAACATAATGATAATGATCCTTAACCAGATCATCTTTGAATGTTGTATTTGCAGACTTTGCCGGAGAATAATGTTTTCCGATTCCTTTTGCTCTGTCTCAAAGCGGGTTTTTAGCCGTGCTATCTCGTTCCTTGTCTCAATGGAGAGCAAACTGTCAGAAAAGGCTATCCCCTCCAACGCAAGTGAGTATGCTTCGCGATATTTTCCTGCATTTGCAAGGAATTCTTCTTTCTGCTTCAGAAATTGCGAAAGAACCCTTGTCATTTCTCTTTTTCTGGCCATCACGATCGCACTGTCTGAAAACATTAACCCTTTTTCTATTTTACCCTCTTCGTTATATAATGAAGCCAGTGTATGCAATGCGTAAACTTCTCCGTCAAGCATACCCTTTTTCCGGCAGATGGCTAATACTTCTTCCATTAAATTCCTTGCTGTTTCATATTCCCCCTGATTTTTTAAAACTATCCCGGTATTGTACTTAATCTTTAAAAGGTTGATCGAATCATTCATTTGCAAAAATTCTCTACCGGCCTTGTTGTAAAAGATCAGGGAAGAATCAAGCTTTCCCATCTGCCGGTAAAGAATACCCAGATTCATTAATCCCATAGCATATTCACGCCTCAGATTTGATTCTCTATTTAAGTTTATTGCTCTGTTTAAGTAAGGCCTTGCTCCATCATAATCTCCGGTATTCATCAGGGTCAATCCAATCTTTTCCAGGGCAAGGGCCTGGTTGTGAGTATTTCCAGACTGTTCTGAAAGCTTTACCGACTCAGTGAAGGTTCGAATAGCTTCTGCATATTGGCCCATTTCTTTCTGCAGTGAACCGAGACTTAACGTGAAAAGATTCTGGTCTGCTTCTCTTCCTGCGTTTTTTGCCATTTCAAGGCCCGATTTAAATGCAGATTCTGCTTTTGGGTAATCACTCAAGTCTAAATATAGATTTCCTTCAGCCAGGAAAATTGAAGTTTGCAAGGAAGTATCCGCAATGGAAAAGGATGCCGACTTAGCCTGGTTAATAAGTTCAATAGCAGTGTCATACTTCGAAAGGCTCGTAAGTATTTTAGATAAGCCTATCAGGGCTTGTATCCTTATTTTGCTCTTGTTATCAGCGTTTGTGGCCAGGATGATACGATATAGAGAATCTGCCTCCACCGGCTTTGAATGCTTTAAAGAATCAGCAAGCACCAGAATAGTTTCCTGATTATTGCTTCCTGAATGATCGATATTCCTGTTACAGGAATTAGCAGATAATATAATTAACAGGCAGATGATTATTTGATACCTGCGAAATTTCATAGATGCCCCTAAATTTGTTTTTATGTATTTTACTTGTGCATTGTTGTATGGGTATCTGACAACTCCAGCGCTAATCCTACTGGCCTGTTGCTTTTAACAGGTTGTCTTTGACCCAGTTATTGTAAACATCCTGTGCGATAAGAGTGGCTGCTTTGTCAACATAATTGGGGTCCGTAACAGTGATATCGCCCGTCCATACAGCTTCCTGGCTATTTTTTACATATAGGTCGGCTTTCAGATTGACCGTGGATGTTGTTACCCAGTACCCTCCTGTTACCACTCCGCTGTTCCAGTATCCACCTCCCCAGTAAGGGCCTCCCCAATATCCTGCTCCCCAGCCTCCGGTATAGGTCGGTGGTACATAACTTTTGGATGTGTCTGTCCCTTTATAGGTAAACACCAGTACCCCATCTGCTCCCAGACTGTCAATCTTTTTCTCAAGTTGTTCTATGGTATATTTCACTGTTGGATTGAGAAAGTCCAAAGAGCCAATGGCTTTCACCCCCTGTGATTGAAAATAAGTCACAACGGATTGCTCAAAGGGTTTGGTGTATTCAAGCTTGTTGAATAAGGGAATAACGGCTACTTTGGAAATTACTGATTGATCATTGGGATTTTTCCAGCTGGTAAGGGTTACCGGCGATTGACAAGCATTAAGCAAAAACATAATACCAATGATTGCCATTAATGTTACGACTTTGGTCTTTGTTTTCATGGGATTTTAATTTGATTGTTGGGTTAAAGGTATGATGTAACCTGCATATTGTCAATAGCCTTAGAAGAAAATTATTGCTTTTCGATAGTGGTAGTTGGAAGGAGCATATTTCCAATAAGTTAATACAAACAAAGCACCAATCATAAATCGTCTCTGATTGGTGCTTTATAGTTTAGTGACAGACCTGCAATTTTCTTATTGTTGTAAATCAAACCTGTCGAGGTTCATGACCTTGTCCCAGGCAGCAACGAAATCCTTAATGAACTTCTCTTTAGCATCGGAGCTGCCGTAAACCTCAGCCAAAGCCCTGAGTTCTGAATTTGAACCAAAGATAAGATCTACCCTGGTTCCAGTCCACGAATGCTTGCCCGTTTTCCGGTCACGGCCTTCAAAATATTCCCCGGCATCTGAAGCCGGAGCCCATACCGTGTTCATGTCAAGCAGATTAACGAAGAAATCATTTGTTAGAGTTTCCGGGCGTTTTGTAAATACTCCATGTCTGGTGCCACCAAAATTAGTATTTAAAACCCGCATACCACCTATAAGGACGGTCATCTCAGGAGCTGTCAAATTTAGCAGTTGCGCTTTATCTATCAATAATTCCTCCGTTAACACGATGGATTTTGTTTTGAGGTAATTCCGGAAACCGTCAGCTATTGGTTCCAGAACAACAAAGGAATCTGCATCGGTTTGTTCCTGCGATGCATCCATTCTTCCGGGAGTGAAGGGGACGGTTACATCATAACCTGCATCTTTTGCAGCTTTCTCAACTCCGGCACAACCGGCCAATACGATCAAATCGGCCAGTGAAACCTTTTTACTGCCCAATTGGGATTTGTTGAATTTTTCCTGAATTTCTTCCAGGATTTTCAATGTTTTGCTTAGTTGTTCAGGATTGTTAACTTCCCATTCTTTTTGGGGAGCAAGCCTGATCCGCGCACCGTTAGCTCCCCCGCGTTTGTCAGATCCGCGGAAGGTAGATGCCGAGGCCCATGCTGTTGATACCAGTTGGGATATTGTTAACCCGGATTTCAGAATTTCGGATTTCAGGTCAGCAATGTTTTTATCATCAATAAGTGTGTGGTTTACTGCCGGTATAGGATCTTGCCAGATCAGGTCTTCTTCAGGAACTTCAGGGCCCAGGTAACGTGTTTTGGGTCCCATATCCCGGTGTGTAAGCTTAAACCAGGCCCTTGCGAATGCCTCGGCAAATTCATCGGGATGTTCATAAAAACGCCTGGAGATCTTTTCATACACTGGGTCGAACCGTAATGATAAATCGGTTGTAAGCATGGTCGGACGATGTTTTTTTGTTGAGACATGTGCGTCCGGAATTACCTCATCCGCGTTTTTTGCTACCCACATGTAAGCGCCTGCCGGACTTTTCGTTAGTTCCCATTCATATTTGAAAAGGTTTTCAAAGAAATAATTACTCCACGTTGCAGGGGTTTGTGTCCAGGTGACTTCAATACCGCTGGTAATTGTATCTTTTCCTTTTCCTGTTCCAAAAGTGCTTTTCCATCCCAAACCTTGCTCTTCGATACCGGCTGCCTCGGGTTCGGGCCCAAGATGGGCTG
>JAHJRE010000074.1 GCA_018831055.1 Bacteroidota bacterium | reverse complement strand
GAACGTTACTATCTTCCTTGAGTGTGTTGGCCTTAATAGGCATATACTTTGTTTATTATCCTCCGAAACTCCTTTGCAGTTCTTCCGGTGTGGTTTCTTTATATTCAGCAGGTACCTGGAATAGCTCGTCTTTGACGTTTTCTTTCTTCACCTCGATAGCTTCGAATTTCATGATCATTCCGTTTTCATTGGCTTCAAATTCCATCAAAAGTCCATCGATACCATTGAACATAGCTTTGTCGAAGTTTGTTGACGCTGACCCCAGCTCCGGTGAATAATAAATCACGAATGAGTTTTTCTTGCCATCTTCCTCCTCAATGGTGATTATGGCTTTTTTACAATCATAACCGGCGATAGTTTTGGTTTCGTTGACATATTGGATATCCGGTTTTGGCTCGTTTTCCATGTTTTCGTTGATGTCTTCCTCTGTCATTTTATAATAGAACTTCTGCCCCATCATATCCATCAGGTGATAAACTACCTTTTCGTCCCCATTCATGATCTGGACCTGGTTCATAGCTCCCATGGGTGTAGTAATGGAAAACTCGTTTCTGAGCATGTTTCCTTTGATGGTTGCTGTCATCACCTTTGGCATGAAAGCCATCATTTCGGGGGGGATATCATCACCCTGAATGGTAATTTTATAAGTAACAATTCCCTTGAAATCCTTGGCCTGAGCGTTAAACGAGAGTAAAAACAGCGTCATGACCGGAATTAAAAAAATAAAGCTTGCCTTTTTCATAAATTCATAGTTAAAGGTTTGTAATAAAATAAATACAAAAATAATATCTTTATTTGCGTAATCAGGCTATTTAACGAGTCTGAACATTTTATCCCAGCGAATTTTTCCATCAAAAAGCCCCTTGTTAGGATCAAGTGACATCCAGATGAAAATTGCCTTTCCAACGATATGGTCTTCGGGCACCATTCCCCAGTAGCGCGAATCAGCGGAGTTATGGCGGTTGTCGCCCATCATCCAGTAATAGTTCATTTTAATCTGATACTGATTGCTTTCCTTTCCGTTTATAAAAACTTTGCCATCCCGGGTTTCCAGTGTGTTTCCTTCGTAAGCTTCGATTATTCTTTTGTAGATGGAAATGTTATTGACATCAATATCTACAATGTCACCGGCTTTAGGAAGGTATAATGGGCCGAAGTTGTCAAGATTCCACTTGTACCTCTCATCATTGGGAAAGATGTCTTTATTCCATTTGCCTTTTGGCTCACGGTATTTTACAATGTTTTTAACATTCGGGAGTTTTTCCAGTTCTGTAGCAATATCCTCGGTTATAAAAAACACAAATTCACCGGGATTGGATGTGGTACCACCCTCGGTGATGTTTAATTTATCAAGAACCCGGGGGTTGAAACGGGAACCGTCTGTCCTCACAATATATTTATATTGCAGTTTTTCGGGATTGGGGGCTGGAAAGCCATTAATATAAACCTGTTGGTCAACAATGGACAGGGTATCCCCTGGCAAAGCAATGCAGCGTTTGATGTAATTTTCCCTTTTATCAACCGGCCTTCGGGTGACAGTGCCAAAATTTCTTTCATCCCTTAGCACACGTTCTCTGCCGTATTCCCTCATCAGAGTATAATAACTAATATTGCTCTGGAATTTCAACGAAACGGTATCTCCATCGGGATAATTGAACACAACAGCATCATTGTGTTTTATCTCGCTTATTCCCGGAAAACGATAGTAGGGAAGCTTGACCCATTCGAGGTATGATTTTGTCTCTTTAGTAAGGGGCATAGTATGATGCACGAAGGGAAACGACAAAGGGGTCATGGGAACCCTGGGGCCATAGCTAACCTTGCTTACAAAGAGATAGTCTCCAACCAGCAATGATTTTTCCATGGAGGAGGTAGGAATGGTGTATGCCTCAATGAAGAAGATCCGTATAATGGTAGCAGCGACAACGGCAAAGATGATGGCATCCACCCATTCACGCAGCCATGACTTTTTGATTTTTGGTGCATTTTCAGGATCAATATATTTCTCTTGTTGCACAAAACCCAGATAGGGAAGGTAAAAGAAAGGGACAATAACTCCCAGGGCTTGTTGCCCGAGACCGTGTTTGTTGAAGCACTTTAACAATTCAACGATCATGAGAAGGATCATGAATACGTTGATAAAAGGTATTAAGATGAAGATATACCACCAGAGTGGTTTTTTTATGATCCTGAGCCAAATGTAAAAATTATAAAAAGGGATCAGGACTTTCCACCCTGGCTCTCCGGCTTTTTCAAAAATCTTATACAATCCTGCGATAGAGAAAATGAAAAGGATGAGGAAAATAATTGTGTAAAGACTCATTGTATTGAAATTTTGTTCAAAAGTAAGATATAATTGCTATTCCAACGGTTAAAAAATGTTAAGAGCTTAATCAAGTGTCAGCATGTCATTCATCGTGAATATACCTTTCTTATCCTTTATCCAGGAAGCGGCTGTTAACGCTCCGGAAGCAAATCCCTTCCGGTTGAATGCCATATGTTGCAGCATAATTTCGTCTTCTGCCGAAGTATACTTAACAATATGTGTGCCGGTAACCTTGCCTTCCCTTATTGATTTAATTGCCAGTTCATCAGTTTTATCAGGAACCTGATTTGTCCATTGTTTTTTTTCTTTATTAAGACGGAGTATATCCTCCGCCAGTTTTATAGCTGTCCCGCTGGGTTGATCCAGTTTCCGGGCGTGATGGATCTCCTCCATAGAGATGTCATATTCTCTGAATCGATCCATAACAGCTGCGGTTTTCCGGTTCAGGTAAAAGAAAATATTCATTCCTATACTGTAATTTGAAGAATACATAAAGGTAGCATCGTAGTTCTTACAGGCTTTAACGATTTCGTCCCAACGGGCCATCCATCCCGTAGAGCCGCTTACGACAGGAATTTTGTGTTGGAAACATAACAGGATGTTATCTGGAGCAGTTGCAGGAGTAGTGAATTCGAGGGCTACTTCAGCGCTTTGAAACAGATCAGACTGTGTATTCCAGTCAGACTCATTGTCAATTACAGCAACAATTTCATAATTCCAGGAAAGGGCCAGAGCTTCGATTTCATGGCCCATTTTACCGTATCCGATTAAAGCTATTTTCAATGATTCAGAATTTTAAGGTTATGGTAATTCCATTTACAGTTCCTCCCCTTGGATTAGGGAGGATTCTGGGTTGTTCTATAATGGGGTCTATTCTGAGGGTCAGATCATCGGTAATGTCGAAATCGAAAAAGTGTGCATCAACCGATGCATCCAAAATATTGAGAATGTACCAGATACCGCTAAGAATGTATGTAAATTCGAGGTTTCGCCGGTAATAGTTTTTTGCATCCCTTAATTGATCCTCATTGTATTTGTAGGCGTAATCATTGTTGATATAAGTGCTGTCTCCGCTCACGACATAGTTATATGCTTCGCGGTACTTCACATATTCCTGGTGGTTTTTGGTAATAAAATATGCGAACACACCAAACCCTGCATAAACAATCGGGATTTTCCAGTATTTTTTATTGTAAGCCTGACCTAGCCCGGGCAATGCAGCTGAATACAAAGCGGCCTTGGTAGGTGAATGTTTTTTTAACACAGAGTCGGATGAAACGGTATGCTGGCAAAAAATCTCCAATGGAGATGTGAGGAAAAGTGGAAGCAACATCAATACCATCAATCTGATGAACCATAGTCCCGGGAAGTAATCAATTACATTTACCGGTTGTCTGATCTTGGATTCCCGCGATGAATCATTTGTCGTGGGATTATTTTTCGAGCATTTGGAGAATTTTATCAAGGTCTTCTTGCGTTTCGATCGGAATAACGATGCTTCCTTTTCCTTTATTATTCATTTTGACCTCAACCCTGGTATTCAGGAATGATGAAAATCTTTCCTGAAGCCGGATAAAATTATCAGGAATATCCGGTGGCAGTTTGCGCTCACGGTTCAGCAGGCGAACGGCATCTTCCACCTGTCTGACCGAAAGTTCTTTCTGGATAGTTTTATTGAGAATTTTAACCTGTTGATCTTCATTGGTTATATTGATCAGTGCCCTGGCATGACCCATGGATATTTTATCGTCACGAAGTGCAATCTGCACCGGTGCGGGTAATTTGAGAAGACGCAAATAGTTGGTGATTGTGGCTCTTTTCTTTCCGACTTTAGCGCTGAGTTGCTCATGAGTGAGGCTGCATTCTTCGATCAGCCGTTGGTAACTGATGGCTATCTCAATAGCATTGAGGTTCTCCCGGTGAATGTTTTCGATCAGCGCCATTTCGAGCATTTGCTCATCGTTGGCAACGCGGATATAGCAGGGGATTTCTTCCAGACCGATCAGCTTTGCAGCACGCAGTCTACGTTCACCGGAAATAAGCTGGAAGCGGTCGATTCCAAGTTTTCTGACGGTAATAGGCTGAATGATGCCCTGTTCTTTGATGGATGCTCCCAATTCTACCAGGGAATCTTCTTCAAAAAAATCACGGGGTTGAAACGGGTTGGCTTCAATATTGTCTAATGGTATGTTGGCAATAGCGCCAACAATGTAGTTTTCCGCAATTTCTTCGGATTGGATGTCGATTTCAGGGCTTTGGAGGATGGCGTCAAGCCCCCTGCCCAATGCTCTTTTCTTAGTTTTCATTCACTAAATCTATCTTTTTTTCTTCTTCAGTTATTTGGGTAAGGTTGTTTTTTTGGAGAATTTCACGGGCCAGGTTTAAATGGTTAATGGCACCCGAACTGGCGGCATCGTGCATGATGATGGTTTCTCCAAAGCTGGGAGCTTCGCCGAGTTTGGTGTTACGATGAACCACAGTATCAAAAACCATCTCGGAGAAGTGAGTCTTTACCTCATCGAGCACCTGGCGGGCCAATCGAAGCCGGATATCGAACATGGTCAGTAAAATTCCCTCGATTTCCAGATCGGTATTCAACCGGGTCTGCACAATCCGGATGGTATTCAGAAGCTTGCCAAGTCCTTCAAGGGCAAAATATTCGCATTGTACGGGTATTATCACGGAATCAGCAGCTGTGAGCGCATTAACAGTAATTAAACCAAGAGATGGTGAACAGTCAATAATGATAAAATCATATTCATCACGTACCTGGGATACGACTTTACGCATCATCCTTTCCCTGTTGGGAAGATTGATAATCTCAATTTCCGCTCCTACCAGATCTATATGGGCGGGTATAAGATCAAGATTGGGTGTATTTGTATTAATGATGGTTTTGTGCGGGTCAAAATCATCAATAATACATTCATAGATGCTGTTACTGATGTTTTTGGGATTAACGCCCAGCCCGGATGTTGCATTGGCTTGTGGATCTGCATCAATGACCAGGGTTTTGTATTCCAGAACTGCAAAACTTGCTCCAAGGTTGATAGCTGTTGTAGTTTTGCCAACCCCCCCCTTCTGGTTGGCAATTGCGATGACTTTGCCCATAACGGATGATTATTGGTTTAGGTTATATAATGGCAAAAATACAATTTTGACCGGAAAAAGCATGATTCAACTATCATGAGTTATTAACCATGCCTGATGTAATTGTTAAGAAATTGATTTGCTGCTTAAAAGGAATGATTAACGCGGATTACCTGTCTTCATCCTCTTCGCTGACCGAATCATGCTTGTCGTTGCCAAGATCTTCAAAGTCAACATTGAACCCGGATTCATGCTCCTGCATGTCATCTTCTGTAAGTTCAGGAATTTCACCGGTTGTAATGAATTTTACAACATCGTTCAGGCCTCGCGTAAATTTTTCAAAGTCTTCCTGATAAAGAAAAAGTTTGTGCTTTTCGTAGAAAAACTTTCCGTTATCGTTGTTGAACCTTCTCTTACTTTCTGTTACGGTTAAGTATTGCTCCCCCGACCGTGTTGCCTTCACATCAAAGAAATACGTCCTCTTTCCGGCCCTGATTACCCTTGAAAAAATCTCTTCTCTGGCTGCTCCTTTTTTATCTTGCTCTTCCATAACCCTTTATCTTAGTTTATAATTCCGTCGTCATTTGCAAAAATATAAATAATACTTTATCCTCCGCCTGCCTCCGTGCGTTGTTAATAATTTCCTGAAAAAAATGGAATTTTCAATTGGTAAAGAACGACAAGATATTAGACATCATGTATTTATTGATGGTTGCATTTTATCAACGTATATTTTTAATAAAAAATTAACATGCAATGGGAGTATCCGATACACTTTGTCATATACTTTTGTGCAAATTATCTGAAAATGGAAGACGAAGCACAACAGGTGATCAGGTGTTTGCAAGCTGCTTTTGCCAGCGCCAGTGATATTTACGTTGATACTGAACTAAAAGAATGCGAGGCAAAGGTGTCGGTAGATGATTTCCGGGGTGAGATAAGCGGTAAGTTTTCTGAAATGGGGATTACACTCGAGATGGTTGATTTTTGTGATACCTTTCCTTATAAATATGTTTTTAGCTATTCGGTAGCCAGGAGATTATAAGCGTGGGGCCAATACGTTATCGATTAGCAGCACGATCGGGTTATGTTTGCATGAGAATAAATGCCAGGGTTAATTCATTCCCGGATCAACCGGGAAATTCATCCAGAAGGAATAATTGTCGCCCATTGCCTTAACTGACCGGTTCCAAAGATCTTCCGGTTTTGTGCTCAACAAAACATCCTTTTGAATATCCGATACAAGCCAGGCATTTCTTTTTAGTTCACCCTGGAGCTGATTACTCGCCCATCCTGAGTAGCCGACGAAAAAACGTATGTCATCTGTGCTTATTCGCTCAAGTGTGATCATCTCTTTTATCTGTTCAATATCGCCTCCCCAGTATAGTCCGGGTATTATCTCCTCGCTGCCTTCAATGAGGTTGCCAAGGGTATGCATAAAAAAGAGACTATTGCTTTGCACCGGACCTCCCAGGAATATCCGGGTTGAAAAAAGTGGAAAATCCTTTACAATTTCATTGAACTTGGTAATCAGAGGTTTGTTCATGATCAGCCCGAATGAGCCTTCTTCATTATGCTCGGCAAGTAAAACCACGGATCGGCTAAAGTAGTAATCCCCCAACAAAGGTTCTGAGATCAGTATCCTTCCCCTGCTGGGTTCGATGTTGTTGGATTTAATGTTTAAAAGACTGTTGATGTCCTTCATTTTATTACTACTTTTGAACACTAATATACAAAAATAGTACCACAAAGCCAACATGCCGGGCGATAATTTTTCGAAATTCCTTGATTTTCGGGAGAAATATCCTGAATTAATTTATGAGCGTTATCACATTAACAGAGCTTCTGATGTAATTGAATTCGGTTTCGAATTTCATATTCCCGGTTTAGGTATATTCCGGCCATCATACAGAATATTGCCCGGACCATGGTTAATCAGGGCCAATGAAAATTCCGGAACAATTGAGAATCTGGTTTTCCATATCGGCTTGATTGAACTTATCAGCTACTGGAAAATTTCCTGTCCACCCAGGATAAGGATACTATCCGGCATATTGGATGAAAGGCAGGTGAAATGGTGGAAGTCTCTTTACTTTCATGGCTTGGGTGAGTTTTTTTATACCAATGGCATATCCGTTTCACAGGATGAATTTATTCGGGAGATCATTACTGAAGGAAGTGTTTTTGAACCAGTAAACCCTTTTTTATCAGCATCGGTTCTGGTTCCTTCCGGTGGAGGAAAAGACTCTGCCGTTTCCATTGAATTGCTCAGAAAACAAAACGCAAAGCTTATTCCTTTTGCGCTGAATCCCCGGCCTGCCATTTGGAAATCCCTGGAAAAAGCCGGGTTTGAACATGCAGAGGTAGTTGTCTTTGAACGCACACTTGATCCTTTAATGTTGGATCTGAATGCAAAAGGGTATCTGAACGGACATACTCCTTTTTCTGCTTTACTCGCTTTTAATGCAATGCTGGCTGCCACCTTGTCAGGATGCCAACGGATTGCCCTTTCCAATGAATCCAGTGCAAGCGAAGCCACGATTCCAGGAACCATGATCAATCACCAGTATTCAAAATCCTATCATTTTGAAAGTGCTTTCAGGGATTATTCATCCACATACCTTACAAAGAGTATAGAGTATTTTAGTTTGTTGCGCCCGGTGAATGAATTGCAAATAGCAGGGATATTCTCACGGTACCCGGACTATTTCGATACTTTTAAAAGTTGTAATGCAGGAAGTAAGGAAGACCGCTGGTGTGGAAAATGTCCTAAATGTCTTTTTACATGGTTGATACTTGCCCCATTTCTGGAATCGGATGTTCTGGAAAAGATTTTTGGAAAAAACCTTCTTGATGATCTTGATTTACAAAATTACATGTCGGAACTTGCCGGCCGCTCTCCGGAGAAACCTTTTGAATGCGTTGGAACCATTAAGGAGGTAAAGGCTGTCATCGGCGAAGTGATCAGGAAAAGCCATAATAATATACTGCCGGTTCTGCTGCAGGGATTTGATGATCTCTCGAAAAATGCAGATTTTACCGTATTACTGCGCGACTGGTCAGAAGAACACTTTGTCCCTCAAGACTTATTAAACCTGTTAAAATCGGAGTTGTATGGTTAATCGGGTTGCTGGTCTGATACGCGACCGTCGTATCTGTATTCTTGGATTTGGCCGGGAGGGACAATCAACGTATCATTTTCTGCGTAAATATTTTCCTGATATCAGGATATCTATTGCCGATAAAAATCCTCAGTTACCCGGAGGATTATCTTTCCTTTCTAATGATCCTATGGCTAGTTATATTTGCGGCAGTGATTATCTGGAAAAGATTTCAGGATTTGACCTGTATTTTAAAACACCGGGGATCACGATGAAAACCATTGATGGAAGAATTGATCCGGAACGCATTACATCACAGGCAGATATTTTCCTGGGAGAATACGGACGGCAAATAATCGGGGTGACCGGAACAAAAGGGAAGAGCACTACATCAAGCCTTATTGCCCACATATTAAACAAGTCGGGAAAAAAGGTCTTGTTGGTTGGAAATATCGGAATACCTCCGTTCGACCTTTATGAAGAGATTACTCCGGAAACCCATATCGTTTATGAATTGTCGTCGCATCAGCTTGAAACTGTTTGCCATTCTCCTGCTATTGCGATTATCCTGAATTTTTTTGAAGAACATCTGGATCATTATCGTTCTTACGCTGAGTATATTAATTCAAAGCTGAACATCCTGAGATATCAAAAGCCTGAAAATATTGCCATTCTGAATCATGACGACCGTGATCTGATGGAACTGTATTACCAGGAGGGCTTGTGTTCCGTTGTTAGAGTATATTCACTGCTGGGAATGGATGGGGATGGATGTCGGTCAGGAGGGACTGAGATTATTTGCCGCCTTCATGGGAAAGAGCATAGTTTTGATATTGGGAAGGGTTTACCCATTCCGGGTGAGCATAATAAATACAATATTATGGCGGCATTATTGGCTTGCCTTGAGACGGGAGCGGAAAGAAATGAGATAATGGATGGCTTGATGTCGTTCAGAGGGCTTCGTCATCGTATCGAATACCTGGGGGAGAAGGGAGGTATACGTTATTATGATGATTCCATTTCCACTATCCCTCAGGCCACTATTGAAGCCATAAAATCATTGGGAATTGTAGAGTTTCTTATTCTCGGGGGATACGATCGTGGAATCAATTATGATTATCTTGTGACTTATCTATCGGAAATCCACATTGGGCATATAATATTTACCGGGCCGGCGGGAAAGCGGATGCATGATATGATGGAGAATATTAAACTTTATTCTGAATTAGTTTATGTGGATAGTCTTGAGAAAGCGGTTGATCTCGTAAAGCAAAAGGGAAAACAGGGCGATAAATGCCTGTTGTCACCTGCTGCAGCCAGTTATGATGCATTCAGGGATTTCGAGGAAAGAGGTGACATGTTTGCCTTTTATGCCGGATTAGAGAGAAATCCTTCCGTTAAGTGATAGACTCTTCTGCCGGTTTGTTTTCTCCGTCTGGTTTCTCTGTCTTGGATTTGGCTGCCGCTTTTGGGGTTTTGGGTTTGGTTTCGGTCTTTTTGGGCTCAGGTTTATCCTGAGTTTTCGGTACCTTCACAGCAACGTTAATCTCTGAAGATTCTGGTTGCTTTTTTGGTTTTTCGGTCACAGGCTTTTCCGGTTTGGGTTGTGACTGGCTTACCAGAGGGGGTTTAGTGGTATTTTTCCTGGGGCGGCGCACACCGTATGATCCCCTGATCCTTTTCCCTTTTGCTGTTTTTTGATCTCCTTTTCCCATATGAATTGATTGTTAATGTATTGTTGTCCTATACAAAAGTATTAAAAACATTAATGAGTTTCGGGAAAGATTAATGTCAGGTTTCAGGTTTCATGATTCAGGGTGCAACATGTAACCTGCAACCTGCACCCTGCAACTTTTCTTGAATGTTTCCCGATACTCATAAAAATATTTTGTTTTAGTAAAAATATGATTTTCTGAAGTTTTCTTCGAGCAGGTCGGCTCTTTTTACAACATGTCGGGCCCAGGAAAGAAGTGTATCAGCTTTTTCATCATCACTGAGTTGCCAATTGAGGCTGGATTTATGAAGTTTACGTGTCATCTCATACAGAAGGATAGCCACGGAAACAGAAATGTTCAAGCTTTCGGTAAAACCCGACATAGGGATCCTGACATAGCCGGAAGCAAGGTTAAGGGCTGTTTCCGATAAACCTTCCAGTTCCGTACCGAAGACAAAAGCTGTTTTTTCTTTGGCCGGAAAATCATCCAGGCTGATATCGCTCGTATGGGGTGTAGTTGCTATAATGCGGTATCCTTCATCACGAAGTTTCAGCAAACACGATTCGGTATTATTTTCCTGCTTACGGTAATGCAACACATTCAACCACTTTTGGGCGCCCAGGGCAACATCCTTACTAACCTGGAAGGTGTTGCGGTTTTCTATCACGTGTACATCAAGTATTCCAAAGCAATCGCATGACCTCAGCACAGCGCTGGCGTTGTGAGGCTGGTAAATATCTTCCAGGACAACAGTAAAAAACCTGGTTCGCATATTGATGATTTCCTGAAATTTAGCCAGTTTATGCTGTGTTATATAGCCAGATAGAAATTCATAAAGTGCTTTGTCGTATGTATGGTCGTTACCCATGTTTCCGGAAATATCCTGTAAAAATAAAAAAATCAGTTTAATAGAAAGATTTGGCAAACCGGTCAAAAATAGCAGGTTGTTTTTTCCTGAATGAAAAAAAAGTTTACTTTTGCACCACAAAAATTGAACATAAATGGCAAAAAAGACAGTCCATGCAGATGACCGGATGGTTGCGGTTGAAGAAGCATTAAGTAAAACCGAACAATTTATTGAGAAGTACCAGAAGGTGCTGATCATTGTAGTAGCCGCTATTGTATTGATTATTCTTGCGTTTTACGCTTACAAGAAGCTCTATGTAGCCCCCATGGAGAAAGAAGCGCTTTCGCAGATGTTCGTTGCAGAGCGGTATTTTGAGATTGACTCTCTGAACCGGGCCCTATACGGTGACGGGAATAATCTGGGTTTCCTTGATATAATTGATGAATATGGAGTGTCAAATGCCGGCAACCTTGCGCGTTATTATGCAGGGATATCATTTTTGAAACTCGGTCAATATGAGGATGCCATTGATTATCTGAAAGCATTCAATAAAGACGACAAGATTGTTTCCGCCATGGCGTTGGGAGGTATTGGCGACGCCTACATGGAGCTTGATGAACCTGAGAGTGCTGTAAAGTATTACATGAAAGCCGCCGGACATAATATCAATAACTTTTCCACCCCGTTGTTCTGGCTTAAAGCTGGTTGGACATACGAAATATTAGGGGAATACGATAAGGCAGTTGAGTTGTATAATAAAATCTACAAAGAATATCCTAGAAGTTCGGAAGCCCGGGAAATTGAGAAATACATTGCACGAGCTACGGCTCTTGGGGAGAAGAAATAAAGAGGACAAATTAAAGAAGGGGCTGCAAACCGGCCCCTTTTTTTTTATGTTTTAACATAATTTTAAATGAGTATCCGGGAACAATTACAAATTGTTACAGGTTACAGGTTACAAGTTACAAGTTACAGCTCATCACTCATAACCCACACTCAAACTGCCTGCACCCTGAAGCCTGCATCCTGAAGCCTGAAGCCTGCACCCTGCAACTATTTGTTATTCTTTCCCAATACACAAATTTTTAAACGTGGACAAGCCTTTTCGAATCGTTTTTATGGGAACGCCGGAGTTTGCCGTTGCATCCCTGGATTTTCTTCGCAGATCAGGTTTTGCCATTGCCGCTGTGATTACGGCACCCGATAAGCCTGCAGGAAGAGGGAGAAAAATGCACATGAGTGCTGTAAAAGAATATGCCCTGGAACACAAGCTCCCCGTTTTGCAACCCGAATCACTGAAAGATACATCATTTCTCGAAGAACTGAAACATCTCAATGCCGATCTCCATGTAGTAGTGGCCTTCCGGATGTTGCCCAAAGTCGTCTGGAATATGCCACCCAAGGGCACTATCAACCTGCATGCATCCCTTTTACCTGACTACCGGGGTGCAGCTCCATTAAACTGGGTCCTTATTAATGGAGAAACAGAAACAGGGCTTACTACTTTCTTCCTGAATGAAAATATTGATACCGGTGATATAATCATGACGGAAAAAGTCTCAATTGGCAAAGAGGAAACTCTGGGCGAACTTCACGACAGGATGAAAGCTTTGGGGGCACAACTTTTGGTAAAAACAGTGGAGGCCATTCGCGACGGAAAGGCCAAGGGTTTATCCCAGGAACAATTTGTTAGTGATAAACCCAGACTTATGCCCGCTCCCAAAATACATAAGGAAGATTGCCGGATAAACTGGGACAAGAATGCAGATGAAATTTTCAACCTGATCAGAGGATTGAGTCCGGTTCCGGGTGCTTATACCTTGCTTGATGACAATACCGGGCATACCATACAGATGAAAATATTTAAAGCCGGCCTTTTCATGGAAAGCCATGTGAAGAAACCCGGTAGCATTGAAACCGATGGCAAAACTCACTTCAGGATCTTCGCCAAAAGGGGCTGGATTGAGCCTTCTGAAATACAATTGGAGGGGAAGAGGCATATGACAACGGCAGAATGGCTTCGTGGAACAACGATTTCTGACCCGATGAAAGCGATCTGATCCGGTTGCAAAACACTCTGAAATCTGCTCTAATAGCCACTTTTCGGCTTAAGTTATTAACAAAAACCCCGTTTTATTAACATTTACAGGGGTTTCCGGGCTTTTTCACTTGACTTTTGACCTAAAACCATTATATTTGTAATGGTTTTAGAAAAAATTTATTAACCAAAAATGTTTGAGCTATGAATAAAGCAGAATTAATTGATGCAATGGCAGCCGAAACCGGAATGACCAAAGCCGATGCCAAAAGGGCACTGGAGTCTTTTGTTAATACAACACAAAAAGCTCTGAAAAAAGGTGACAGGGTAGCATTGGTTGGATTCGGATCTTTCTCAACGGCCACCAGGGCTTCACGTAAAGGCAGAAATCCTCAGACTGGCGCTGAGATCAAAATCGCTGCCAAGAAAGTCGTTAAATTCAAACCAGGAAACGAACTTTCAAACATGGTTAAATAATTTTGCCATGTACACGAAATAAAAAAGCCCTCAACGAGGGCTTTTTTATTTTTCCTTTAAAACAAAACGGTAGGGGAGACGGGCATCCTCTCCGGCGTAATCTATCCCAACTCTTATCGTAGTCTCAATCATAAACTTCTCATGATCAAACTTGTTTTCTTCCAGCCAAATAATATCCCCCAATAGGTCAATGCCGGTTTGAGAATAGTGAATGCCCAGTGCACGGGATACTTTACCCGGTCCATTTCCAAAGTCTTTTTTTATTTGTTTTTTACCCGTCCTTTCCAGCATGGTTTCTAAGCCCGTAAGCGGCTTTATCCCTCTTATTAAAACTGCATGAGGAATTCCATCCTGGTTGGTTACGATATTAAAAAGGGAATGAATGCCATAACAAAGATATATATATGCCCTGCCTCCGATTTGATACATGATTTCTGTCCGCTGGGTTTTTCTTCCCCCAAAGGCATGGGAAGCGCGGTCTGTCTCTCCCTCATAAGCTTCTGTTTCTGTAATCATTCCCGTTGTTTGTTTTCCCCCAATACAGGTTATCAGTTTTTTACCAATAAGATCACGGGCTATAATCACAACATCGTCTCTAAGATAAAAGTCCCTCGACAGTTTCATGTTGCTGTTTTTTGCAAAAATAAGAGGATTAGCTGAACAGTTTAAACTGCCTTTTCCATGTGTACCGCTGATCAGGTTTTTTAATGATCTGACCACTTTCCTCGAGCCAGCGAATGACCTCAATGGTTTTTTCTTCATTGAACCTGCCCATGATAAAGAGGATTTCCTGCAGGGTAAGGGGTTTGTTCAGGATGGACTTTTTTATTTCCCCGGAAATCTGTTCAAATTCAATGTCGTTCAAATCCAGGCTATTCCATTTCAGGCAAACATCGCATTTGCCACAGCGGGTGCTATCCTTTTCACCAAAATAGGAAAGCAGCGACTGGCTTCGGCAACGGCCGTACCCAGTGACATAGTTTATCACACTTTCAAGTCTTTTTGCGGCTTCTGCTTTCCTCTCAGAATAATTTGCCGGAGAAATAAAAACATTCTTAATATCTGCTCTTTCTTTCAGGAAGATCAACTGTGGCTTGGATCTGGCCGGAAGGTAGCTGAATATCTCCATTTTATCGAGCATTTTCAGCGTTTTGACAACGGTTTCCAGGGGGATCCCGGCTTTTTTGGCGATATCATTTTCATTGATATTCACATAGTCGCTGAACAATCCGGAATAAAGCCGAAGTATTAGTTTAATGAAAGGATCAATCCTTGGATTTTCGACCTGAAACCGGTAAAGATCGTCATGGCTGATGGTAACGAAAAGTCTGGCAGGAACATTAAATATTTCATTTAATGCAAGATAACCTTCTTTTTCCAGGAAACGTAGTGAGTTGTATGTGATTACCGGCGAAATGCGGAATGTTTCGGAAAACTCATTGATGTCGAAATCCAGGCTCAGGTCTTTGCCGCTTCCCGTAGCCAGTTGGTAATAGTTGCCAATGGCCTGGTAAACCGACTTTATCACTTCCAAACCCGGATAGGAGTTTTCAAAATTCTTTTGCGCTTTTAATACATCTGATTCATCGTACAATAATACAGCTATCGATTCCTGTTCATCCCGTCCTGCGCGACCCGCCTCCTGGAAATATGCCTCAGGGCTGTCCGGGAGATCGATATGAATAACAAATCTGACATTAGGTTTATCAATGCCCATTCCAAAGGCATTGGTCGATACCATGATGCTTGTTTTTTCGTGTATCCAGTTATCCTGTTTCCTTTCCCTCTCTGCCGGTTCAAGTCCTGCGTGATAAAAATCAGCCGAAATTTTGTTTTTTCTGAGATAATCTGCTACTTCTCTGGTTTTTCTGCGGTTTCTCACGTATATGATCCCGGTTCCGGGATGTTGTTGTATGATTTTCAGTATACTGCCATATTTATTTTCATCTTTCATGACGATATATGCCAGGTTTCTTCTCCCGAAACTCTTCCTGAATACGTTTTTTTGACCGAACTTCAGCTTATCCTGGATATCCTCCACCACCCCGGGTGTTGCAGTTGCAGTCAGGGCAAGTACAGGTACCCCGGG